>DATMPR010000166.1:0-6755 GCA_035567575.1 Bacteroidia bacterium | reverse complement strand
TTTCTTTATCATACGACCATCGTGTTGTAGATGGCTCTTTAGGTGGCAGTTTTCTTCGTAAAGTTGCCGATTATCTTGAGGCCTGGGATATCAACAGAGCGGTTTAGATCATTGACAGTTTAATGACAAATTAATAACGATTTAGGTGAAAATAATCATCTGAATTTAGTTTAGATTTAGTGTTAGTAAAAACCTAAATTCAGCTATAAAAATCTAGTTTTTATCGGATAATTATCTATATTTGTGTCCTTATAAAAAAGGCAAAATGAAGAAGTTTTTATTACTGGTATTTTCTCTGATCCTTATCACGGCAAAAGCCCAGCTCCCAACAGGTTCTTATAAAGATTATTTTAAGGAAGGATCTTTTTTGATGTTGGAAGAAAACTATGATCTGGCTCTGAAAAATTTTCAAAGAGCTTATGAAATGGATTCTTCCTCCGCTAACATCAATTACAATATTGGTGTTTGCTTATTAAAATCTTCAAATGAAAAAGCAAAAGCCGAAATTTTTCTTTCACGTGCTATAACCAAGATCGTAAAGAATTATAAAATGGATGATCCGACGGAAAAAAATACTCCGCCCTTAGCTCATTTTTATTACGGACAAGCATTACATATCAATTATAAATTTGATGAAGCTTTAGCCCAGTACGAAAAGTTTGCCGCTTATATTGGAAATGATAAGGGCTGGAAAAAAGATATTGATTATTACAAGAAACAAAGTGAGTTCGCGAAAACAGTTGTAGCAACACCTTTAAATGTTCAGATCTCTAATCTTGGTGATAGCATTAACAGTGAGTATCCTGATTTCAGTCCGGTGCTTAGTGCTGATGAAAGAACCTTAATTTACACAACGCGCCGTCCTTCAAGTACAGGCGGAGAAAAAACGCCTGACGGACAATTCTTCGAAGATATTGTTGTGTCGTATAAAGATGATCAGGGGCGTTGGACAAAACCGCAGCCGCTAAGTACATTAGTAAATACAAATGGCCACGAAGCGTCTGTAAACTTAAGTGCTGATGGCCAAACATTAATTGTTTACAAATCTGATAATGGCGGCGATATTTTTTATTCTACATGGGATGGAAAACAATGGACAGCCTTAAAACAATTCGGTTCCGACATTAATACTAAATATTGGGAATCACACGCGTGTTTAACTAATGATGGTAATACAATTTATTTTGTATCTGATCGTCCGGGTGGATTTGGCGGACGTGATATGTACCGCTGTGTTAAATTACCGAATGGCGCATGGAGTAAAGCTCTGAACGTTGGTCCGGTTATTAATACAGAGTATGATGAAGATGGCGGTTTCATGCATCCTGATGGGAAAACATTTTTCTTCGCTTCAAAAGGACATAAAACCATGGGAGGTTTTGATATCATGTTCTCGATCTTAGATGAAGATAATAAATTTACTGAGCCGTTCAACTTATGGCATCCGATCAATACTCCCGATGATGATGTGTTCTATACAACATCACCTGACGGTAAGCGTGCGTATTACGCTTCTGCAAAAGAAGGTGGTTACGGCGAAAAAGATATTTATTTGATCTCAATACCAGGTGCGCAGGAAAAACCTTTAGCGTTATTTAAAGGACAGATCATTGCGGCTCCCGGCGAAACATTACCTGAAGATATTCAGATCGTGGTGCGCGATAAAAATACCGGCGAGTTAATTGGAACTTACCGTCCTAAAATTGTGAACGGAACTTTCAGTACCATTTTACCTCCGGGGAAAGAATACAATTTCTCTTATCAGTCGGATGGAAATGAGTTTTACAATGAAGATGTTTACGTGACCAACGAATTAAGTTATCAGGAAATTAAAAAGGAAATTACATTAGAGCCTGTTAAATTATTAGGTAAGGTTAAAATTAAAGACAAAGGAATTTTTGCCAGCGTAATTGTATTAAATAACTCTAAAGATAAAAAACCGGTACCGGGTGCGAAAATTACTTTAACTGATAAGAACGGTGCAGTTCAAACTTTTGATTCCGACAATAAAGGTAAAAAAGATGAGATCGCTTTAACCGGAGATAATAGTTACACTGTTATAGCAGAATTTAACGGAAAGAAAAGTGCGGTAACAACCATCAGCACTAAAGGTATCACAGGAAACAAAATAATTACCCAATTATTATTTTTAGACGGTAAAAAATCAAGCACATTTAATTTAACCTTGAATGTTACGGTATTAAACAGTCCAAAAAGCAAAAAACCTGTTGCTAATGCTAATGTAGTTTTAGTTGGTAACGATGGCAGCAAATACGAAGGCACAACAGATGCTAAGGGTATGTTAAATAAAATTACTTTAGATTCGGATGTGAATTATGATCTGTCAGCTTCTTCCGGTGATCTGTCATCTGAGAAACAATATTTCACAACAAACAATACGTCAGTAAATAAAGTTTACAAGAAAACATTATATGTTGAAGCAGGCGCTGTTGTTTCAAAATTACCGCCGAGCAAATACGAATTCCACTTTTTGTATAACAAACACAGAGTTGATTCGGTTCAGGATACCTGGATCGCGTTCATTGATAACGTTGTTGCATTAAGCAAAAAGAAAACAGTAAATATCTCTATCGAGGCAATGGCTTCTAAAGTTCCTTGCATGATCGCATTTAAAAATAATAACGAATTAGCTGCTGCACGCGCCACCATTACTATGGAGAAAATTAAATCTGCAGTAACTGCTAAAGGCGGCGATGCAAGCAAATTAAAATTCAGCAAACGTTCATCAGTCGGCGGACCGGCATGGCATAATGATCATGTTGAAAGACGCGCGGAATTTGAGAAATATCAGTATGTGAAGTGTTCTGCTAATTAATTGCTTGTGGCTTCTGCTGCGCTCAGCCATCGCATATTCATAATATTATTAACCCGTTGATTGAAAGATCAGCGGGTTTTTTTATTGATGTGTGGCTTCAGTGACACTCTTTTTCGTGTGGCTTCGGCTGCGCTCAGCCACCGAAAACCGGTCCCTGAGCGTAGCCGAAGGCCGAATTAAAAAAATAAAAAATACTACAATTCATAGCCATCAATTCTTATTTCAGTATTTAGTTTTGTATTAATGAAAGGCTACATGTATATTCTTGAATGTTGCGACGGCAGTTATTATACCGGAAGTACAAATGATCTGGAAATTCGTTTACAACAACACAATAACGGAGAAGGCGCTAATCACACAAGAAAAAGATTACCGGTTGAATTAGTTTACTATGAAGTGTTTGATAGAATCGATTCTGCTTTTTACGGGGAAAAACAAGTTCAGGGATGGAGCAGGAAGAAAAAAGACGCTTTGATTAGGGGAGATGAGAATATGTTGTTTAAATTATCTTCATGTAAAAATGGATCACATTATTTGCGACCCCGATAACTTTATTCGTGCGCCTTTGGTTTTTGCATTGTGTGGCTTCGGCTGCGCTCAGCCACCGACATTTTTATCCGGTGCCTGAGCGCAGCCGAAGGCACTTCCATGTCGCCGGTGGCAGAGGATTTTTTAGTAAATTTACATTATGCCCGAAAAGATCTGGTTTAAAGATTGGTTTAATTCGCCTTACTATTATGTGTTGTACAAAAACCGTGATGATAAGGAAGCATCTGCTTTTATGGATACGTTGATCAATCATCTTAAATTAAATTCTAAAAATACAATCTGGGATCTGGCTTGCGGGAAAGGGAGGCATTCGCTTTATTTGAATTCAAAAGGTTTAAATGTTATTGGGACAGATCTTTCGCGGAATAGTATTAACGAGGCGAAGAAATCGGAGAATGATACATTGGAATTTTTTATTCATGATATGCGCACTCCGTTCAGAATAAATTATTTTACGCATGTTCTGAATTTATTTACGAGTATTGGTTATTTCGAGAATGAGCGCGATAATTTAAAAGTGTTTAAGATAGTTTTTAATGCGTTAAAGCCTGGCGGAATTTTTGTCGTGGATTTTTTTAATGTGATCGATATTGAGGAATGCATGGTTGCAGAAAACAAAACCAACATCGAAGGAATTGATTTCAGGATCTGCAAAAGCATTGCCGAGAAAAAAGTAATTAAACGCATTGAGTTCTCCGATAAAGGCAAAGATTACTATTTCGAGGAGAAGGTTTCTCTTTTTACCAAAACCGATTTCGAAAAAATGGGGGCCTCTGCCGGATTTAAATTGTCTGAAACTTTTGGTGATTACCAATTAAATCCCTTCGATGAAAAAAATTCAGACCGTCTTATTTTAATTTTTAAAAAGTAAAATGTCACGCACCACTTTATTTGTTGATGTCATAGTTCCGTTGGCTGTACCGCAAAAGTACACCTACCGCGTGCCTGTGGAATTGAACGATGATGTAGAGGTGGGCAAACGCGTACTCGTGCAATTCGGGAAATCAAAATTCTATTCGGCAATTGTGGCGAAGGTGCATGATAAAGCGCCTGTCGATTATGTAGCGAAGTATATCGATTCGGTTATTGATGAGAAACCTATTGTTTTAGAAAAACAATTGCAACTCTGGGACTGGATCTCGTATTACTACATGTGTGGTCCTGGCGAAGTAATGAATGCCGCTTTGCCTTCTGCATTAAAATTAAGCAGTGTTGCGAACATACAATTGAATCGGGAATATAATTTTGAGGAAAGTGATCATAGTTCTTTCTCCGATAAAGAACATTTAATTATTGATGCACTGCATCATAACGATACTTTGAGTTTTGATGATGTGACGAAAATTCTCAAAATAAAATCCATTCACAAAATAGTAAATGGCTTAATTAATAAAGGCGCTATTTTAGTTTACGAGGAGGTAAAAGATAAATACAAACCGAAGTTAGTTTCATTTGTGAAATTGAATCTAGAATATAAAGACGAGAATAAATTAAAAGAGCTGCTGGATAAATTGGAGAAGAAGGCTTTTAAACAGGCCGAAGCCCTCTTGAGTTTTTTGCACATTGCAAAAACAACAGGAGATCCTGATTTGCGTCCTTCGGACGGTCAGGATGACAGCACGTTTCATAGCAGCAGTAATCAAGAAGATTCTGTAGCCGCGGACTTTAGTCCGGGGACAAACGAAACCTCCCAAGTTAAACGGCCCGAGCAAGGCGAGGGCCGCTGGATCCAGAAGAACGAGCTCACAAAGAAATGTGATGTTTCCGCAATCAACTCACTCGTAAAAAAGAAAGTGTTTGAAGAAGAAAAATTTGAAGTAGGCCGCTTACAGTTTGAAAATAGATCTGCGCACCGGAAAAATCTGACCAAAGCCCAGGATGTTTCTTTAAAAGAAATTAAAGCGCATTTCGAAAAGAACCAGGTGAATTTGTTGCATGGTGTTACCGGAAGCGGGAAAACGGAGTTGTATGCGAAATTAATTGAAGAAACCATTAACGAAGGCAAACAGGTTTTGTTTTTACTTCCGGAAATTGCATTGACGACACAACTCATTACCCGCATGCGGACTTATTTCGGCGATAAAGTAGGCGTGTACCATTCTAAATTCAGCGAGAACGAAAGAGTGGAAATTTGGAACAACGTTCTAAATAATTCCGGGGAACATACTTATGGCATTGTGATGGGTGCGCGCTCGGCTTTGTTTTTGCCTTATGCGAATTTGGGTTTAATTATTATTGATGAAGAACACGATTACTCTTACAAGCAACACGATCCCGCTCCGCGTTATCATGCGCGTGATACTGCAATTTATTTATCTACACTGCATAATTGTAAAGTGTTATTGGGTTCTGCTACGCCTTCTCTGGAATCGTATCAGAATGCGCAAACAGGAAAATATGGTTTGATAGAATTAAATAAACGTTTTACCGATGGCGCAGAAAATGAAATGGTTGTTTGTGATATAAAAGCATTTGAAAAATCTCATCCAGTGGCTTCGGCTGCGCTCAGCCAAGGAAACTCAGACTCTGAAAGTTCTAACTCGGTCCCTGAGCGTAGCCGAAGGGCCGGAGCATCTATTCTCACACCGCCTTTGCATGAAGCTATCAAAGCAGCTTTAAAAAATAAAGAGCAAATTATTTTATTTCAGAACCGACGTGGTTTTGCGCCTTATACCGAATGCGCTTCCTGCGGATGGGTACCGCACTGTACGCAATGTGATGTGGCTTTAATTTATCACAAGCACTCGAATAAATTAACTTGTCATTACTGTGGTTACACCATTGCGCCGCCAAGTTCGTGTGCGGCTTGCGGACATAATGATCTCCGCTACAAAGGCATGGGCACCGAGAAAATAGAAGAAGAAATTGAAATTTTATTTCCTGAAGCAAAAATTGCGCGCATGGATCTCGATACCACGCGCAGCAAATACGCCTACAAACAAATTATTGATGATTTTGAAGAACAGAACATCGATATTTTAATTGGCACGCAAATGGTAACAAAAGGACTCGACTTCGATCATGTAAGTGTAGTAGGAATTTTAAATGCCGATAGTTTATTTTCTTTTCCTGATTTCCGTTCTCACGAAAGGGGATTTCAATTGATAACGCAGGTAAGCGGCAGGGCAGGGCGCAAACATAAATTAGGAAAAGTATTTATACAAACTTTGCAGCCTGCGCATCCGGTGATACAATATGTGATGCAAAACGATCTGAAATTATTTTACAACAACCAATTGCTTGAGCGGAAGAATTACCATTACCCGCCTTACTCGCGCCTCATCCAGCTCAGTATTGTGGCCCGCGATGTGAACGTAGTAAATAACATGAGCGACGAATTAGCCAAACGCCTGAAACCCATTTTCAGCAA
>DATMPR010000165.1:0-2669 GCA_035567575.1 Bacteroidia bacterium | reverse complement strand
AGCTGCGCCAAATTCCATAGGTAAAATCTCGGGTTGATATACATAAGTAAGAAGGTACATGCCAATTATCGATAATATTCTGTAAATAAAGCTATGCACAAACAATTTTGAATTAAAGTTTTCTATTTGCATCCATCTTTCACCATAAAATTTAAAGGCCAAATAGAAAAACAAAATAATTGCCAGACCCATCATTAATATGGGACCAGACATAATATAGTTAGGGAACATTAATAAATGCATGCCAACAACAAGCAAAGAAAAAATAATACCTGTTTGTGTGTATTTAGTTTTCCACAACATTAGTATATAGATCAAAGTATTTTTTAGAGATCTTTTCTATCTGATAGTTTTTTGCGAAAGTCTCTCCGGCATTTTTTTGCATTTCCTCAATTTCACTTTTACTCAGGCTTAAATAATTTTCAATAGTTTTAATATAAGAGTCTATTTCAAAATCTTTGCTTATAAATCCATTATAGCCATCGCTTACAATATCCACCATTCCTCCTGCCGGTGTACTTATGATAGGTTTGGATAAAGACAATGCCTCCAACGCAACAATTGGCATTCCTTCCTCAGATGATGAAATAATTAAGGCATCTGCTCCTGTAAGAAAATCAGCGGCATTGGTAAATGCTCCCATTAGTTTTAGATTTTGACTTTTTAAAGAATTAATTTCATCTGTCAAATTTTGATTAACACTTCGTCCAACTATAGCGCATTTTACATTTGGATATTTTTGCTCAATTTGTTTTAACGCCCTTGCTAATAAAATAAAATTTTTAAAGCGGGAAATATTTCCGATTGCCAAAAATTTTATACAAGCTTCCGGTTCAATTGTCCCGCATATTTCTTTCCAAAATTGGTGAAGATCCTCTTTTTTTCTTGTTACGATAAATGGTTTTATTCCATTATTTATTTGGCATTCCTTTAATTTAGGGTAATTTTTACGAAAGTCTGCACTGATCGACTTTGAAATACAAACGTGCGTGATCGAATTACTTAGAAATCTTAATTTATTAACCCAATCCTGAACTATTTTCCAAACTTCAATACTGTTATGAACTGTATGTACTATCTTCCATTTTTTATGCAAAATAGAGAGAGCAAATACATAATAAAAAGAATTGTGCAAATGAACATGAATTATATCAGGCTTAATATCATTAATTACTTTATTTAAATGCCATACTTGTTTCAAAGAATATTTCTTTTTCCATTTAAGTTCTTTCAGGCCTATCTTACCATTCAATGTACTGATAAAGTTATAATGCTCATTCGAATTTCTCGTCACAACGACGATCACTTCGTTCGACGCGCACAACTCATTTGATAATTGCACCGTAAAATTTTCGGCACCCCCAATATTCAACGTTTCAATTATTTGCAGAACCCTCATTTAGGCAGATCTATTTATATTTTTTTCCGTAAATCCAACTATCAACAACTTGATGCCCGGTATTATTTTCTGAAATTTCAAAGTTATTCTCCCTTAGAAAATTTATTACTTTATCTTTTATTTTACTCTTATTTTCAAATAAAAAATCGTGGCACGAGATAGCTATATTTTCGGTTATACTTATAGTTTCTTTCATACCATCAATCATGTCATATTCAGCTCCCTCGATATTTACTTTTATAAAATTGATCTTTGTCAGACCTTCTTCTTTTATAAAACTGTCTAATGAAATTGCTTTTACTTCAGTCCCTTTTTTATTAGGATTTATCTGCGCTTTCTGATGCTCTTCTTGTTCTTCAATCCAAATCTTATCTTCCTTAGCGCTAATTGCCATATTAATATTTTTACATACTTTCATTTTATTCTTTTCACTTAAAAGTTTAAGTTTGGAATAGGTGGAAGGACTCGCCTCAAAATTGAATAACTTGCCGTTGTCGCCAATTTTTTGCACAAAAAATACGGTTTCTGTTCCAACACCAGCGCCAACATCAATCACAATATCATCTAATTTTGGCACATATGCCCTGCAGCAAATTCTATTCGCAGTTTTATACAGTTTTTCAAGACTAAATTTAAACGTTGGCTCTCTTTCTGAATAAAGGTAAAGGTCTTTATGTTTACACCAATAGATATTATTTTTGGCATCAAACTCTAAAGTATTATCCTTTGAATATAAGAGTTTACTAAAAAAAGAATAAATAGCCGCTATTTTTATTTTATCATTTATCGGATAAGTTAACCCGGCGATAAAAACATTAATTATTTTCTTTATTATATTTTTCATAAATTTTATTCTATTAAAAACGAGAGATCCTGAAGTTCTCTTTTTAAAAAAAATTCACTAAGTATTATTACAAAATTGAGCCAAGCCATTACTGCATATTATGTTTGCTGCCACTAAGTGCGTCTTTATTTATATTTATTATACTATCAATTTTAATTGTAAGTTTTTTTGCCCCGCTTTTATTTAAATGATCGCCATCGTAAAAATCCTCTGATGAAAAATCAGGATCCAAAAGAAAGTTATGGTATTTTACATTGCTGTATTCGTTGGCCATATTAATCAATGTTACAATTGTTTGATTTAGTTGTTTAGCATCTAAATTATCTGTGTAGGTATGATAGGCCGGAGGTGTATATAAAAACACTTTCACGCCTTTACTTTTTGCGAACTCAATAATTGATCTTAAAAAATTTACATTTTCAGCAT
>DATMPR010000164.1:0-3297 GCA_035567575.1 Bacteroidia bacterium | reverse complement strand
CCAAAACCTCGATTACCTGATCGAGGTTTTTATTTTTAGCTCGGAGGAGAATTAAATAGTGAAACAGTAAATCGGCCGCTTCGTTTAAAAATAAATCAGCATTATTGTCTTTCGCTTCAATTATTAACTCGGTTGCTTCCTCTCCAACTTTTTGAGCAATTTTATTTATACCTTTTGTGAATAGGGAAGATGTATAAGACGTATCGCTTGGATTATTTTTTCTCTGTTCGATTATTTTCTCGAGTTCAGACAAAAAATTTCCTTTATTACTTTCATTAAAGCAAGTATCAGCGCCGGCGTGACAAACAGGACCAATCGGATTTGCTTTTATCAATAGTGTATCATTATCGCAATCGGACAAAATTTCTTTTACCAATAAAAAATTACCGCTTTCTTCGCCTTTGGTCCATAAACGGTTTTTGCTTCTGCTGAAGAAAGTTACTTTTTTTAATTCTTTGGTTTTTTCTAAAGCTTCTTCATTCATAAAGCCCAGCATTAAAACTTTATTGGTGATAGAATCTTGAATAATCACAGGTATTAAGCCGTTTTCGTATTTTGAATAGTCTGGTTTCATATTTTATGTTTTATGCCATCCCGAACTAGTTTCGGGATCTAATAAGATGCTAAAACAAGTTCAGCATGACCGTTGTTTATAATCTTATTTCTATTTTATTGTTTCTTAATTCTTTTTTTAGTGTTTGGACATTTATTTCGTTAAAGTGAAAAACGCTGGCGGCTAAAGCAGCATCCGCTTTTCCAATGGTAAATGCATCGTAAAAATGCTGAATGGAACCTGCGCCGCCGCTGGCAATAACAGGCACGTTTACGTTTTCAGAAATTAATTTAGTGATATTATTCGCAAAACCATTTTTTGTACCATCGTTATTCATGGAAGTCAAAAGTATTTCGCCTGCGCCGAGTTCAACAGCTTCTTTCGCCCAATTAAACGCTTTTTTTTCTGTTTTTATTTTCCCGCCATTTAAATAAACAAACCAATCCCCGTTTTCTCCTAAGGAGTCCGTTTGGACAAATTTGGCGTCAATTGCTAAAACAATGCACTGACTGCCGAAGCGCTTCGCTAATTCTTTTATAAGGTTTGGATCTTTAAAAGCTGAGGTATTTATTGAAATTTTATCAGCGCCTGAGTTTAATAAAATAGAAACATCTTCAATTGTACTAATGCCGCCCCCAACCGTAAAAGGAATATTTATCGCTGAGGCGATTCGTGTTACTAATTCTGATAATGTTTTTCGTTTTTCACTGGTTGCGGTAATATCTAAAAATACCAATTCATCAGCGCCTTCTTCACAATAACGAATTGCTAATTCAACCGGATCACCGGCATCTCGGATGTTTTCAAAGTTCACGCCTTTTACGGTTCTTCCATTTTGGATATCTAAACAGGGTATGATTCTTTTTGTTAACATGGTTGGTTTCCCGCGGATTTCGCAGATTGACACAGATTAAATTCGATTATTTCGTTTGATGTTATTTTATTTTCATAAATGGCTTTACCCACAATTATGCCAGAACACCCAAATTTTTCTAATTGATAAATATCGTTCATAGATGAAACTCCTCCGCTTGCAATTAATTTTAATTCCGGAATTGCGGTCATTATTTTTTTGTAAAGATCTATTGATGGTCCTTGCAATAAACCGTCTTTCGAAATATCCGTACAAAAAATATTTTCAATTCCTTTCACGTAATTTATTTTCATGAAATCTATTACATTAATATTTGTCGTTTCTAACCAGCCGCCAATTGTAATACTTTCTCCTTTTACATCAGCTCCCAATATGATTTTATCCGCACCATATTTTTTTATCCAACTAAACAAAACCTCGGGTTGCTTGACAGCTAAACTTCCAATGGTGACAAATGTTGCTCCCGCATTAAAAACATTTTCCAGTGTTGAATCATTTTTAATCCCGCCGCCAAAATCAATGATCAAATTGGTTTTTAAAGCAATATTTTCTAAAACTTTTAAATTAACTACCTCTCCTTTTTTTGCGCCGTCTAAATCAACTAAGTGAAGACGTGTAATGCCTATATCTTCAAATTGCCTGGCGACCTCAAGCGGATTCTCATTGTAAATTGTTTTTTGAGAATAGTCGCCCTGTGTTAAGCGCACACATTTACCTTCGATTACATCTATAGCCGGAATAATTTGTATCATAATTCAATAAAGTTTTTCAATATTTGTTCCCCTGCTTTTGCAGATTTCTCAGGGTGAAATTGCACGCCGTAAAAATTATCCTTCTGTAAGGCAGAACTGTATTCTGTAATATAATTTGTTGTTGCGATGGCACAGTCGCCAAGCTCAACATAATAGCTGTGAACAAAATATTGATATTCATTTTCTGCAATACCTTCAAACAATTTAGTTTTTAAATTGAAAATATTGTTCCAGCCTATTTGTGGTATTTTGGACCCTGGCCCCGCCCGGCCCAAAGAGAAGGGAGAAAAACGAAATACTTTTTGAGTGAAAATATTTAAGCAATTTGTATTTCCTTCTTCAGAGTATTTACACATTAATTGCATACCTAAACAAATACCAAGTAGCGGTTGCTTTAAATTTGGAATTATTTTATTCAGTCCTTTTTCATTTAAATATTTCATTGCGCCTGAAGCTTCACCAACACCCGGAAAAATAACTTTGTCGGCCGACTGAATTTCCTCAAGGGAATCGGTCAGAATTGGTTCAATACCGATTCGATTCAACGCAAACTTCACCGATTGAATATTTCCTGAGTTATATTTAATAATTGCAACTTTCATTTATAACATTCCTTTTGTGCTTGGTAAATTCATGTTTTCTTTATCTCTTTTAACTGCCATCTTTATTGACTTAGCAAACGCTTTAAATATGGCTTCAATTTTGTGGTGCTCATTAGTTCCTTCGGCTTTAATATTCAAATTGCATTTCGCAGAATCGCTGAATGATTTGAAAAAGTGAAAAAACAATTCAGTAGGCACATCACCAATTTTCTCACGCTTGAATTCCGCTTCCCATATGATCCAGTTTCTTCCTCCGAAATCTAAAGCAACCTGGGCTAAGCAATCATCCATTGGTAATGTAAAACCGTAACGTTCGATTCCTAGTTTATTTCCTAAAACCGAATAAAATGCTTCTCCTAAAGTAATTGCAACATCTTCAATAGTGTGGTGCTCGTCAATGCGCAGATCACCTTTTGCTTTGATGGTTAAATCCAAATTCCCGTGTTTAGAAATCTGTTCCAACATGTGGTTGAAAAAATTTAAACTGGTATCAATGTTTGATTTCCCGTTTCCATC
>DATMPR010000163.1:0-2796 GCA_035567575.1 Bacteroidia bacterium | reverse complement strand
TGGGCTTACGATACTAAGTAATTATACTTTCAACCCAAACAATAATACATCATCCAATTGTTCTAAACTGCCTTTCCAGGTATCAAAATTTTCTGAGATCAGTTTATATTGCTCGTCAGCATTCAATCCGCTATTTGCATTTAAAAAAGTAAGGAGATTTTTATATTTATATTTTTTTCCTTTTGGTCCGCCAAATTGATCAGGGTATCCATCTGAAAACATATAAACGCAATCGCCTTTTTCCAACATGAGTTCATTATTTGTAAATGTTTTTTGGTGTTCGGTATTTAAGCCGATCGAATGTTTATCCCCCTTAATTTCTGTCACCACATTTTTTCGTATGTGAATTAAATTAAGATTTGCACCAGAGAAAAATAATTGACCGGTCGATTTATTAAAAGTTAAAATACCGGCTTCCATTCCGTCGTTTATTTGCCCGGTCTTAACTTTGCTTTGTAAAGTTAAAGGAAGCTGTTGGTTCAAATAATTTAAAGCGTCAGCAGGCGTTTCAATTTTTTTATGCCCTACCGTTTGATTTAAAATAGTACTGCCAATAAAACTCATGAATGCGCCCGGCACACCGTGTCCTGTACAATCGGCAACCACAACACCAACCAGATTTTCAAAGCCTAACTTAGAACTTCCTTTTAATTGTTTTATCCAATAAAAATCGCCGCTAACAATATCACGCGGACGATAAAACAAAATGCTGTTTGGCAATAGGTTTTTTATATCAGCACTATCAGGTAATATGCCTTGCTGAATACGCGAAGCATAAAGTATGCTGTCGGTTATTTCACGGTTTTTCGTTTCAATAATATTTTTTTGCTTATTAATTTCAGTATGACTTAACTCCAATTGCTGATTTATTTTTTTGCGGATATTACTATTTCTAACCGATACAATTAAAAATATAATTAAAATTAGTCCGCCGCCAAAACCTGCGTATATTGTTAATTTCTGATGTTTAATTTGTTCTGTGGTTAATTCATCTTTTGCTTTTTGAACAACTTCCTCTTGCTTTTTCTTTTCACCAAAACGGTAATTTAATTCTTGCTCGGTAAGTTTTTTTGTAGTTTCTACATTGCGCAAACTATCATTATAGAAATGATACAGTTTATAAGCTTTATAAGCTTCTTTGTAATTGCCTGTTTTTTCATAACATTGATAAAGTCCTGTATAATTATAAATTAACTCTTCAACAAACCCAAGACGTTCTGCCATTGATGTAGATTTCTGATAAAAATTTAAAGCCTCTTTATAATTATTATTTTTCAGGTAAATATCGGCAATCGTGCCATAGGCAATTTCAATATCAAGTGAATCACTGGCCGCCTTAAAATACTCAAGCGATTCAAATTGTTTTGCAAGTGCTTCATCATAACGGCCCATGTCAAAATAAACATTTCCAATATTTCCTATCATTCCACCGTAAGGAGCCTTATCCGTGTTCTTATTTATAAGTGTAAGATTTTTATTATAGAAATAAAGCGCAGAATCATGTTTACCGATATTTCTATAAGCATTTCCAAAAGAAGTGTAAAGCGAATTTTTTGTTTCCTTCCCTATTTTATCTTCGTAACTTCTTGCCTGGTTAAGATAATTAATAGAAAAAGTGGTGTTTATTTCCTGATAAATACCGGCTAAGGCAATTAAACTTTGAACCGCATTTAAAGTATTATTTGTTTCTTTCGAAAAGTCAAGCGCTTGTCTTAAAACATCAGCTGCATCATTTAATTTACCTGTTTGTGAAAGGCAGCGCCCTTTCATTAAATACAAAACGCAAACGGTTTTAGTATCTTTTTTCTTTAAACCGATCGGAATATATTTATTACAGTAAAACATGACGGAGTCGTATTGAGAATTGGCATAAAAATACGTGGTCATTAAATAAACACAATCTAACAAGCCGGCTGCGTCGCCTTGTTTTTTAAAATAGCTGTAAGCAGGACGGCAGTTTTCTATTACACAAACGAAACTGTCATTTAATTGACAATAATGCGCTTTGTGAAGTAAATATGAATTCGTGAAATGTTGGTTGTTCTGTTTATCTGCTATCTCTTTGCTGATATTTAAATATTTTAGAGCTGAATCAACATTGTTTTCATTAACGAACTTGTAAAATTTAAGTTCGTTTTCCTGGAAAGTTCGGCTAAAATTATTTGTTTGCGAAGTCATAATTGAAAAATTCACTATGAGCAAACTAAGAAAAAATGTTCTTAAAAACTTAAAATTCATCAGAGTAAAAATAGTAATTATAACCGATGAATAAGTCGCTTTTAAATAAGTCTTATGACATTATTATGACAATAAAAACTCATTATTTATCGATATTTGCAACACAATTGAGCTCCTTTAAAGTCATATCTTTTAATCACCAAAATTTACCTCTCGAAAAACTGGCGTTACTTCATTTAAGCGAAGAAGTTCAGACTTCATTTTTGGGTTCGCTAAAAAGAAGTTTTGGTTTTAATGAATTAATGCTGTTAAGCACTTGTAACCGTGTTGAATTTTTTATTTGTACAGAAAATGAGATTGATAATGTAGCCGTAAAAAAGTTAGTAGTTTTCATTAATTCAAATATTGATAAAACGACAATCGATCTTCTAGCAAATTCAGTTGAAATACATGAATCAGAAAATGCAATTGAACACGTTTTTGAAGTCGCATCTTCCCTAAAATCATTAGTGGTTGGCGAGCGCGAAATTATTACACAGGTTCGCAAAGCGTATGAATTTTGCAATATTTTAGGTTTAACAGGAGATTTTATCCGCATGGTTGTTAAACATACCATTG
>DATMPR010000162.1:0-2531 GCA_035567575.1 Bacteroidia bacterium | reverse complement strand
GGCTGCTGAGAAATCTTTAACCGCCTCTGTACAGGAAATTAGCGGGAATGTTAAACTTTGGAAATTATTTATTATCTTCACACTGGTTTTCGTAGCCATTGAAATAGCACTGATACGATTTTTAAGATGAACGTATTAATAAAACAAGCTAAGATCATCTGCCCCCAAAGCAGCTTCCATAATAAAACCGTTGATGTATTAATTGAAAACGGAACCATTACCCAAATTAAAAAAGAAATTACCGCAAAAGACGTAAAAACTATCGAAGAAAAAGGTTTAATGCTTTCTATTGGCTGGTTAGACATGCAGGCAAACTTGTGCGACCCGGGTTTTGAACACAAAGAAGATCTTGAAAGCGGATTAAAAGCAGCAGCAGCCGGAGGATTTACCGCCGTATGTGTTGTAAGCGGAACAAATCCTCCACTCCATAACAAAGGACAAATTGAATACGTGATCAACCGCGCAAAAAATAATTTAGTGAATGTTTATCCGGTTGGAACTTTGAGTCAGAATCAAGAAGGAAAAGATCTTTCAGAAATGTACGACATGAAATTAGCCGGTGCAGTTGCATACAGCGATTATAAAACACCGGTGAAAGATGCGGGATTAATTTTACGCGCGCTGCAATACACTGAGAATATAAATAGCTTCATCATCACCCATTGCGATGACAAAAGTATTTCGCATGGAGGACAAATGAACGAAGGCGAAACCTCAACAAGTTTAGGATTAAAAGGTAAACCTGCTTTAGCGGAAGAAATAATGTTGCAAAGAAACATTTCTGTCCTGGAATATGCAGGTGGAAAATTACATATCCCAACCATTAGTACTAAAGGAAGCGTTGAACTAATTAAAAAAGCGAAAGCTAGCGGTATGCACATTACCTGCGGCGTTGCGGCTCACAATTTATTACTGGATGATTCGGAGCTTGAAGATTTTGATACGAATTATAAAGTGAATCCGCCGCTTAGAAATAAAAAAGATGTGGAAGCGGTACGCAAAGGTTTGGAGAACGGAACTATTGATGTGGTGGTGAGTGATCATGGTCCGCAAGATGTAGAATGCAAAGATCTGGAATTTGATCTTGCCGATAACGGTATCATCGCTTTACAAACTGCATTTGCAAGTGCAAACACCGCTTTAAAAGGTGAATCCGAAAATTTAATAGGAGCCTTCACAACAAATCCTTATAAAATTTTGGGGTTAGAATTACCAAAAATTGAAGAAGGTGAAAAAGCCAACATCACTTTGTTTACTGCAAGCGGTGAAACTTCTTTAACAGAAAAAAATATTTTATCTAAATCAAAAAATTCACCCTTTGTCGGAAAGACTTTACAAGGACGGGTTATTGGAACCATAAATAATAACAAAGGATACTGGAATTAATTGAAGTACGACTTACGAAGTACGATTTACGAGTAATGATTAACTTTTTATCATGAAAACAAAATTCAGTTTTATAATTTTTTTAGCGGCAGAATTGATTTTAACGACCTGCAAAAAATATCCTGAAAATAATTTATGGTTCAGAACACCAACCAACGCCTTAATGAATATTTGGAAACTGGATCAGTTTACTGTTGATGGCGCCGATTCAACAAATTATGATGACGTGCAAATGTATCGTGAAAAAGGAATTAATTTTCTGGACGAGAGTCTGCACTATTCAGAACAATACGAAGGAATATGGAAGTTCGCGAATAAAAAAAAAGATATAAACTTAGAGACTCATTTTTCAGGTCCGCCAATTTATTATCCTGCTCAAAAAAATCTTTTCCGCAATAACCAAACCTGGACCATTGAAAAATTAACTGCAAAACAGTTTTGGGTAAGCGTAACTAACGGCGGTATTAAATACGCAATTCGTTTTAAGAATTAGTTGAAATAATATTTTTTAGCTTTCTCAACCGCTTTTTCATCACAGAACACAACAAATAATTCGCGGTAAGCATCTTTATCTTTTACATACTGCCAAACAGAATAGCCTAAAGTTTCTTTTTCAATTAAATTAGTTTTTGTATTCAAATACCACGATTCGTAAAAATAAATTCGGCTAATTTCATTCATTCTACTTGTTGAATCACAAGCCCACAGGTGCGGACCAACAGGGTTATTCAATGAATCAACAGGAATAACTGAATCGCACTGCATAAACCTATGTTCTATTAGATCTTTATAAGTTACCTTCGTAGTATCATATCCATCGTAAAATACTTTTGAGTTTGGATTTTTGACTAACGCCCACATTGCATTTGTAAATCTTATAAAAGATTCTTTATCCAAAAACTCTTCAGGTTCCACTAAAAATAAATTGGTATCTATCTGATGTAAATCCTTTAATGTTACCTGGTTTTGATAAAAAGGAATTATTTCAATTCTTTCTTCCGTTTTATTTTTTTCACTATGCTTTTTTCTGGAGCAAGCCGAAACAAACAAAAAAACTAACACAGATATGTATAAGATCTTTTTCATTTTTAATGTTTGTTGAAATAATATTTTTTTGCCTGCTCCAATGCCAATGAATCTTTAAA
>DATMPR010000161.1:0-5593 GCA_035567575.1 Bacteroidia bacterium | reverse complement strand
TTCTTGAAATATGTTCTGTGCTGTCTAATCCTGTTTTTTTCCAATTATCGCCGCCATCTGTTGTTTTGTATATTCCATTCCCGATAGAAACAGAGTTACGCATGTTGCTTTCGCCAGTTGCAACATAAACTGTTTTTGGAGTTTTCTGATCTATTGCCAAAGCACCAATTGATTGACAATATTTATCGAACAATGATTTATAAGATGCACCTGCGTTAGTTGATTTCCAAACGCCGCCGCCGCCTGTTCCGATATAAATTGTTTTACCTTCATCGCTAACAACGCCATCAATAGCTGTAATGCGTCCGCTCATCGTGCCAGGACCAAGCTGACGGGCTTCCATAGAACCAAAAATAGAAGAGTTAACTGTTGTGGTTTGTGCCTGGATATTAATACAGCAAACAAGAAAAGATAAGCCAATTAATTTTTTCATAACGGGGAATTAAAAAATAGTAAATATTCTTAAATATAAAGTGTCATCCTGAGTTTACCGAAGGATTATTTTGTTGGAGGAGTTGTTGGTTTAAACAAAGCCTCGTCAATTTTTGGATTAATAGTTAATGCGGTTACTTCAGTATCTCCCCATCCGCCTATCACACTATAAGGATAAACGATACCGACATCTGTTTTTTTGTAGTTGCCATACGAAGTTGAATTTTCCATCTCCTTACCATTAAGGGTCATTTTAGTTGTTTCCTTAATAACATAATAATTACTGGGATCGATATAATAGGTGGATTCTATTCCATCTTTATCTGTCATTTTTATTTTAAAACATTCCGTACCGTCAACATCATCCTTACCTAAAAAATCTAATTTTTTACCAAGTTCTTTGTAAGTCAAAAAATCACTTTGCAAATTCAAACCGTCTTGTGCTTTTTTTACATCATCAGCTGTCATTGGTTCAGGTTTTGTTTGTCCTTGAAAAGGCATATAGGTCCAGCCTTCCGTGTTCGTTAAAATACTGTAACCTTCCATTCCCATGAGAGCAATATTTTGACGCATTGCTTTTTTATCGACCTGGTATAGTGTTACCAGAATATCGGCGCCGTTAGCTTTCATTTTCATTTCTGTTTTCATGCTTTTTACTTTGGCCCAATTTTCTTTTCCGCCAATTGCTTCAATATGTTTTTTTACTATTTCGTCAAGATTTTGAGAAAAGATAGCAGTTGAAATTAAGCTAAGAGCGGAAACTGTAAGAATTCTTTTTAAGTTTTTCATTTTTTTAGATTTAATAAGTAAATGTAATTTAAATAAACGTAAGCCTAAGACATTTAGTACTATTGTTTGTTAATTCAAGAAAATCGAAAAAACGTTTAATTATTTGATAATCATTGGGGTTTGAGAGGGAAGCAGTGAATTGAAATAGAAGAAAATTACCGTTTAAATAAATTCTCACGTGTTTTGGGGGAGTGAAAATGCCATGTGAATAATAAAAAATGCCCATACATCTAATTTATATGTATATTTGCCCTATGCATTCAAACGAATTATTAAAAGGCACATTAAAAACCATAATTCTTAATCTTTTATCTGAAAACGGAAAGATGTATGGTTATGAGATCACGCAATCTATTAAAGAGCTAACAAAAGGCGAAATTCAGATCACAGAAGGTTCATTGTATCCGGCGCTGCATGGTTTAGTAGCTGAAGGATTATTATTAACTGAATCAGTAAGTATTGGAAAACGCGTGCGTAAATATTATAAACTGACAAAAGAAGGCAAATCGGAAACAAAGAAAAAATTAAATGAGTTTTCGGATTTTGTTTTTGTGATGCAGGGTTTATTAAACCTGAAATTGGCAAAATAATGGAATTAAATAAACGGCAAATAAAAGCAATAGAGTGGGATATAATGCAAAACGGCATTTATCATTCTTCTTTGCGCGAGGATGTGCTCGATCATATATGTTGTTTGATGGAGCAAGAATTAAAACTTACTCCTGATTTTAAAACTGCTTATTTAAAAGTAAGAAAACAAATGGGTTCGTTAAGAACTCTGCAATACAACACTGATGAGGAAGTTCATTCACATAAGCGATTAGAACGTTTTGTGAAGATCCCTTATTATCTATGCATATTAATGTATTTTTTTCTTGGCACCATTATGGTATGTCTGCCAATTGTTCTTTCTCTTGCATATATGAATGTTCTTATTCTTTTAGGTGGATCTCCTTTGCTCATTCTTGGATACATTATTATCTTTAAACGGATCGATTATAAAAAACTCGACATTATTCCCTATAAGGAAAGTTTCTCGCCTGTTAAAATGACATTTTAATGTTTCTGTTCCAGTCATTTACCTTTAAAAACACATATTTATTTCATATACATAGAAGTTATATGTATATTTGTTCTATGTATATATTTAAAATACACAGACTGAACATTTTTTTATTCATGTTAATGTTCAGTTTTATTTCATTTACAGGCGCCGCGCAAGCTATTGTTAAAGGTAAAGTGCTGGATTCTGCAAACACTCCTGCTCCCTTTATCAGCGTGGCGCTTATAAATGCAAACGACAGTACTTTAATAAAAGGAAATATTACGAATGATAAAGGGGAATATGAATTTGAAACGGAAAAAACCGGTAAATATTTAATTAAAGCGGTTTCTGTAGGATATAGTAATTCCTATAGTTTGGTTTTTGAAATTGACAGTTTAAAAAAATCAGTTGTGGTCCCGGATTTAATTTTGAAACCTGGGGCAGTAAACTTAAATGAAGTTTCAATAACAGCGATCAAACCCGCCGTTGAATTTAAAGATGGTATGATAGTAATGAATGTGGAAGATAGTCCGCTCGCTGCCGGTAATACTGTTTTTGATCTATTGAGACGCTTGCCTGGAGTTTATGTAGACAATCAAAACAACATTTCACTCAATGGAAAAAGCGGCGTTCGGATATTAATTGACGGAAGGCTCCAGCGTTTATCCGGACAACAACTTGCCTCCATGCTTATGAGCATGAGTGCTGAAACAGTTTCGAAAATGGAAGTGATGGCTAATCCGCCGGTAAAATATGATGCGGAAGGAACCGGTGGTTTGATAAATATCGTAACGCGGAAAGTAAAAATTACCGGCTTCAGTGGAAATGTTGCCGGCGGTATTAGTAAAGGCTATGCTTATCGCGGCGGAATTGACGCGAGCATAAATTATAAAGGTAAAAAGTTCACTTTATATTCAAATCTTGGATTTGGTGACAGAACTTTTTACGCGAAATATACATTTGATAAAATTGTCACCCTTAATAATAACCAAACATATTTAAATGAGATCGGTGAAACTACCGACCTGCAAAATTATTTAACAGGAAAATTAGGAATGGATTTTTATCCAAATAAAAAAACCACTCTGGGTTTTATGGTAAACGCAGGATTGAATAATACACCACATACCGATAGAGGAACAAATGCTGTAAGCGGTTATAACGATGTAGGCTTTGATCATTACAAATTCGATATGAATGAGAACAACAAATGGATCTTGCCAACCTACAACGTTTATGCTGAACGTAAATTGGATACTTTAGGAGGCACACTTAGCTTTTCGGCCGATTATATAGATTATAGTCAAATACGGAATATTTTAAGTGAGAATATTTTTTTGAATAATATCAATAATGAGATATTGCCACGGAATGTTTTTAAAGCGCATCATAACAGTAAGGTGAAAGTATTTGCGCCAAAAATCGATTTTAAGAAAAATATTGGAAAAACAATTTCGGTAGAAGCAGGTGCAAAAGCAGGCTTTACTGAAAACACAAATGATTATACATTTGCGCGGCAAAATGATACAATCGGGCTATTTGTTCAGGATACAACTGTATCGAATAAATATTTGTACGATGAAATTATCCTGGCAGGGTATTTGAATTTTAAAAAGGAATTTAAGAATGGTTCTTTCCAAATTGGAGGCAGAGGCGAGAACACCGATGTTAATGCCATTAATAAAACTTCAAATTTTAAATTGGTGCGACATTACTTTAGATTTTTTCCAAATGTATCTTTAAGCTATTCAAAAAACAAAGACCATAGCTTTCAATTATCATTATCAAGCCGGATACAACGGCCTAATTATCCGGACCTGAATCCTTATAAATCTTACCAGGATAATTATTCATCAACAATTGGTAATCCAAAATTATTACCGCAAGGATTATACAACTTAAACCTAAATTACTCTTTTAAAAATACAATTTACAATACGCTAAGCTATGCATACTTTGTAACACCGGTAATTTATCTTGATCTGCAAAATGATACAACAAAAGAAACTGTCTCGCAGGCAAAAAACTTTACAGGCAATAATTATTATTACGGGTATTCATTATTCATACAAAAACAACTGAAGCAATGGTGGAATTTTTCTTTTAATGGTACGGCATATTATGCCCATTTTGAAGGAACTATAAACGGTAACCACTTTGAACGTGCTACTACAACCTATAATTTATGGCTTACCAATGATTTTGTATTACCCAAAAAATTTAAAATACAGGCTATAGCCGTGTATAACGCTCCATCCATTTTCGGAATTAATTATAATGGATACCATTGGCGCTTGGACATTGGTGTACGTAAAAGCTTTTTAAAGGATAAATTAATTGTTAATTTAAATTTTGCAGATATTTTTTATACTGATGTTAACCGTTCCCTCAGCAAATTTCAGCACCAAAATACTTATTTTGTTTCACGTAATGATACACAGCGTTTACAACTAAATGTAAATTATAAATTCGGAAAAATTAAAGTGCAAAAACGCGAATTGGATGGGGAAGAAAGCAACCGGTTAAATAAAGGAAAATAAAATTTAAGATCTTGATTACTGACGCAAGCCTGCTACACAAACACGGGGATGAGCCTGTTGCCGTTTTAAAAACGACAACAGGTCTCCCGCGCGGGGTTAAAAGCATCTACTTTCTTTTAACATCCGTAGGTAAACTTAGAATAAATCAAGGCAATAAAAGGGGTAAACTAATATCTGGTACAAACACCTTTTTTATTGGTGGTTTTTGTCGGGAAAATGGTTATTTATTTCACAAGAAATTTATTCACCTCTGCTAATTTCGCTGTTGCATAAGCATCATCGGGTTTTATTTTTAGAACTTCCTCGTAAGCGGTTTTTGCTTCTGCCCAGCGTTTCATTTTTAAAAAACCTTCGGCTTTAGCAAGGGCATCTTTATATTTATTAGGTGCCAATACTTGAGGTTTACGGTATTTACTATCACCATGACCAATTACAGGTTCACCATCTTTGTTTTTTGTCTCGTATTCGTGTTTCTTAACCTTTCCCTCATCACCGGGCATTTTATTGCCGGTATTTTCCGGTTCTTTTTCGGCTTTCTTTTTCTCGGGTTCAGGTTTATTTTTCGCAGCATTTGATTTCGCTTCTCTATCAGCTGCTTCTTTTTCCGCTAATGCTTTTGCCTTGGCTTCTTTATCTGCCGCAGCTTTTTCTTTTGCTAATTTATTTGCTTCGGCTTTTTCAGCTGCAATTTTTTCTTTATTTGCTTTATCTGCAATTGCTTTTTCTTCTGCAGCTTTTTGTTTATCCGCGATCGTTTTTTCCTCCGCAGCTTTTTTAGCGCCTTCTG
>DATMPR010000160.1:0-5539 GCA_035567575.1 Bacteroidia bacterium | reverse complement strand
TTGGTTTGTATTTGATCGGTTGTATCGATGAAGATGGTTATGTTAGAAGAGAATTAGAATTAATTGTAGACGATCTCGCGTTCAGTTATAACATCAACACTAATATTGAAACTATAACAAAAGTTTTAAAAGTCATTCAGGAATTTGATCCGGCCGGTGTTGGTGCAAGAAATTTGCAGGAATGTTTATTAATTCAGTTAGACAGGAAAAAAGATAAAACGAAAGAAGTTTTATTAGCGATGGATGTGGTGCGCGACATGATGGAAGATTTTTCGCGCAAGCATTACGAAAAAATTACGCGGCGTTTAAATATTGATGATGAAGATCTGAAAGATGTCATTGCAGAAATAACACATTTAAATCCACGTCCCGGAACTTCAGGAAATACTGCTTCCGCCTCCGAAGTCATTCCTGATTTTGTAATTGCAGTTGTAGATGGAAAACCTGAACTCAGTATTAATTCAAGAAATTTACCCGACTTAAAGATCAGCAAAGAATATATTGAGATGTTGAAAGAATATTCCCGTGAAAAACAAAAGCGGGAAAGAAGCCAGTTCATTCATAAAATCAAAAATCGAAAATGCGCAATGGTTTATTGATGCATTACAACAACGGCATCAAACCATGATGGTCGCTATGCATTGCATTATGGAATTTCAGGAAGAATATTTTGTAACCGGTGATGAATCGAAACTGAAACCCATGATCTTAAAAGACATTGCTGAAAAAGTAGGAATGGATATTTCAACGATCTCACGTGTGGCGAATAGTAAATATGTGCAAACGCCTTATGGTACATTCTTACTAAAAACATTTTTCTCCGAATCAATGAGTATGGATAGCGGGGAAGAAGTAAGCTCACGTGAAGTAAAACGTATTTTAAAAGATTGTGTTGACAACGAAGACAAAAAGAAACCACTCACCGATGACGCCCTCTGCGACATCTTAAAAGAAAAAGGCTACAATATTGCCCGCCGCACCGTTGCTAAATACAGAGAGCAATTGGAGATTCCTGTGGCAAGGATGCGGAAGGGATTTTAGTAAGTTTGAATTACGCAGTACGAGTGACGAATTAAAACGATCCTGGTATTACTTTTATTTAGTTAACTTATCTTGGTTTACCGCGGTGTTGCTTGTTATTTATTAATCGTACTTCGTTACTCGTACTTCTAAAATCCTTCAAATCCTTCCTCAAAAAATTCTTTAAAGGTGATCTTATGATGTTTTAATATGCGGTGCAGACTGTGGATCGTAAGATTGGCGCCTTTTTCATAACGGCCGTATAAAGCTCTTGGGATATCTGCATCGTAGGCAAAGGTCTCCTGGCTTGTATAACCGGTTTTTTTTCGCAGTTCGGTAATACGTTTGCCCATAAGGGTATAGAGCCTTTTTTCTTCTTCATTTATCACGCGACAAATAAAAGTATAATCCTACTTATTTATTACACAATAAAAATTCCCATAAAAAAGTAGTATTTGATCAAATTTGTCTATATTTGACAAAAATAGTCGTTTAATGAGTATTTTGTTCTATCTTTAGATCGTTGTTTTTACTCTTAATAAATGATGCCTAAGTATTAATTTAAACTATATGTAAAAGCAAAAGAAATATCAATGACCCCCACCTAAACTGCCCGCAGCGGGTAAGCAGGTAATAAGGACACAATTAAGGCAGGCCTGCTATTGAATTTAAGTATCGCACTTATTTAATAACATTTATTTAAACCAATTTATGAAAACAAAATTCATTTTAAATTTTGCTGCCCTAACTATGACCATAAGTTCCTATTCTCAGATTAAAATTTTTTCAGGAGGAAGCGTAACTATAGGCGCAATTACTTCACCGACGTCAAACGCTGTAACTCATCAAATAATTGGCAGCAAAGTCGTTTTCCCTGCATCAACTTCTGCTGTGACATCGGCACCTCTTATTGTTGGACAAAATGCAGTTTCATCATCTCCCGGTTTTGCTTTTTTAGGTGATTACCAAACCGGCATTGCACATCCTGCCAGTAGTGTTTTAGCAATAACAATAGCGAACTCAGAAAAATTTAGATTCAATAGTTCAGGACAAATACTAAATAGTAATTCCAGTTCTTCGCCTTCCACGCCTGACTATAGTTGGAATAGTGATCCAAATACAGGAATGTACCGACCTTTAAGTCATTATTTAAGTCTTTGCACAAATGGCCTTGATCGGTTCGTTATTGCAGCTAATGGTCAGTTACAAAGTTACAACGCCGCAGGAACTGCAGCCAATCCGGATTATAGTTGGGGAACCAATAATAACACAGGAATTTTTAACCCCGGAAGCAACGTAATTGGATTTAGCACTGGCGGAACAGAAAGAATGCGCGTTACAAGTAGTGGAAATCTATTGGTTGGAAGCACAACAGACAATGGCAATCGAGTTCAAATTACGGGAAGCAGTAATCAAAGCGCCTTATTAAATACCACAAGCCAAACTAGCGATTATGGTTATTGTCAAATAAATCAGGTTAACCGGAGTTTAACAAAAGCTTACTCGGTTTATAGTAGTGCCACCGGAACCAATACCGAGAATTTTTTTGTTAATGGCAGTGGTGATGCATGGGGTAAATCTTGGACATCATGGAGTGATAAAACTCTAAAAGAAAATATTGATAGTTTGCCTAACGCACTTAATTTAGTAAAACAATTAAAGGGAGTAAAATATAATTTTAAGTCTTCAGTAGTAGGTCCGGGACCCATTAAAACAGAAATTGGATTAATTGCACAGGATGTAGAAAGTATTGTTCCGGAAGTTGTAAATACCAGCGACAAAGGTATTAAAGGTATAATGTACCAAAACTTAGTTCCATTATTAATTGAATCAATAAAAGCGCATGACAAACAAATCACGCAATTGCAAAGCGATGTAAATAATTGTTGTATTAAAACCGCGCCTCAAAGTAACAGGATCATAAATAATACAACCACTACAATTAATAATAGTGAAGAATATAAAGGTGGTTCATATATCAAACAAAATACGCCGAATCCATTCAACAAAGAAACCAACATAGAATATTTTATTGCGGAAAAAAATTCGGAGTCTTCCATTCTTGTTTTTGACATGAACGGCAAGCTTTTGAAAACATTTAAACTAAATAACATTGGCAGCGGCACTTTAACTATAAGTGCTAACGACTTTCAGCCAGGCATGTATTATTACAGTTTAATAGTTAACGCCAAAGAAGTAGGAACTAAAAAGATGATATTAACTGATTAACTTTTCATAAATTCATATGAAACATTTTAAATTTTTATTTGCATTGTTTTTAATAAACATATATACCGGTAAAGCGCAAAGTCCGAATACGGATTCATTATTTAATACTGTGTTTGTTGACCAATTCGATTCAATGAAGATATCCAATTGGAATGCGATTTATCCTTGGGGATCGTTTTTTAATTCTAACATAAGTACTTCCATTAACTCTCCAACCACCGGATCACTCTGTGTTGGAGCCACTAATTTCCCTTCGGCATTAGCGGGACCTAATGGTAATTTAAATGACACCAACAATTTTAAATTCCGGAACGTTTCAGGTGTTAGCTATCTCAGTTTAACCGGACAAAAAGAAAGTACTCCAAAAGCAATGCAGATCTGGAAAACCTGGTATTCTTGCAGTGGAGCGACGTGTACACCGCATGCTAAGTGCACTCTTCCATGTTGGGGATGTGGTTGTGTGCATGACAGTATTGAGTATTTTAAATATACCAATGCAATGCTAGGGAGTAAAAAGATAGTTAAATATGGATATATTGAAATTAAGTTCCGGATTCCTGAATTAAATAACCCAAGTTTTACATATAATTCTTATTATTCCGGTGCACCTACATTCTGGATGCTTGGTAATAGTATATCACAACCTTACTCGGAATTGGACATTTATGAAATAGACGCTAGTAACTGCCTTTTTACAAATAACTGGCATGTATATACAGGTGGGGTTGGTGGTCATAACAATAACCCTTATCCTAATCCGACTGGGCCTGTTCATAATATAAATGTTGGGCAGTGGCATACGGCCGGAGTTAACTGGACTCCTAAATATCTTGACTATTACTTAGATGATAACCTGGTAAGGCGTCAGGACCAGGACTCGGTTGCGCTTTTAGACAGTATGTACATTTATATTGAAAATTACATACCAAACGTTCTTGGCTGCGTGGGCATTGATACTGTTAATACGCCTTTTCCAATGCATTATGATCTTGATTATGTAAAAATTTGGCAGCCAAAAATCGACTGTGGTAACGATAAAGTGTACACTAATGTTACACAATCCAGTTATGCGGCTAAACTGTACAAGAGTTTAATTATTGGCGGTACCGGTTATAGCGCAACTTTTACAAATGGCTTTACACATTTTGCGAGTAACAATGGAATAGAGTTAGATGAGGGTTTTGAAGTTAGCAGTAGCGGAACAGCTCTTTTAGAGGTACTGCCTTGTTTCACTGGTATGACAACTGCTTATAAACCGCCCGTTAACGCAAAGGCACCAGCAAATCTCCATCGTACCCAATAAAAATCAAAAGATGAAAATGAAAAGTATAACAGTATTACTTCTTTTTATTAATCTTTTTGCCTTCGGGCAAATAAGTAATAGTTATTTATCAGGTATTTACAATGTCACAATTAGGGAATATAATTGTTCTGTTCCTACAAATACTCAAGTAGGGCTTTTACATATTACGTTACCAAATCCGAACTGCCTACTCGGTTCGGATACAAGTTATACAACTGGCTATTGGTTTAATTCTTCTATCAGTTTTTCTGTTACACCTTCAGATAGTACATTACACGGTTATCAATATTATAATTTAGCTTCAGGTAAATATTTTACTGGCGATTCTATTCATCTTTATCTTTATTATTATTTTGGTAGTCAGTGCGTACATGAATATTTTGGTAAGAGAAAATTGTTTACCGGGATTGAGGATCTGAAATTATTAAATAACCTGGTAACTATAAGCCCACAGCCAGCATATGAGGTTTTAAGAATTGCTTACCCAAATAATGTTATAACCAAACCTCCGGTTTTATATGACATGAATGGTAAGATCATGAACATTGTTTTTGTGAAAGAAGATGAAGGGAATTACAAAGCCGATATAAATGAATTTACATCCGGGATCTATTTTTTAAGTATAGAAACAACTGCGGGCGTTATTCGGAAGAAAATTATTATTGTACATTGATTTTTCGTATAGTGAGAAAACTCGTTTTCATATTTTTTGTTTTTCCGTTTTTGGTAAAGGCGCAGGGTATTGCGGTAGGAGATACTGTTTCAACCGGAATTATATATAAGAATATAAAGGACACAACACTACCGTTTTCGGTGTACAGCACCTCGTTTTGCAATATAGATATTGACAACGATAATGTTTATGATCTTCGTTTTTCTTATACATATAATGCTGGCATTTTTTATTCCATTTTAAAAAATGTCACAGCTATTTCTAATGTTGAGTTTGGTTATTCTTCAAATAATAATTATGCCGATACACTACCT
>DATMPR010000159.1:0-4759 GCA_035567575.1 Bacteroidia bacterium | reverse complement strand
ATATATCAAACTCCCGATTGCGGCCGCACCTAACTCTAATTCGCGTTTGTGCACTTTATCAAATGTATCATCAGGTGTATGATGAATATCAAAATACCGTTGATTATCCGGTTCGTAACCAATACAAGGCACACCAAATTTTTCGAGCGGGCTGATATCTGCGCCGCCGCCGCCTTTACGGATATGATCAATGAAATAAGGAGTAAATAATGGTTTCCAAGTTAAAGCTAAATTGTATAAGCCTGCAGTTGTATCAACACCAAATCCACGAGGTGTAAATCCGCCGCCGTCAGTTTCAATGGCAGCAATGTGTTTTAATTTTTTCTTTTCAGTTTCTTTAGCATAAGCTTTTCCGCCGCCTAAACCATTTTCTTCATTCATAAAAGCAACCGCACGGATACTGTGTCTTGGTTTTAATCCTGTTTTTTTGAAAAAGGTTAATGCATCAATACTTTGAACAATTCCTGCACCATCATCATGTGCGCCTTGTCCTTGATCCCAGCTGTCTAAATGTCCGCCAACAATAATATATTCATCCGGTTTTTCTTTTCCTTTTATTTCGCCAATTACATTGAAGGAAGTTGTATCGGGAAATGTTTTGCAAAATGATTTCAGAGCTAATAAAAGTTTAGGATCATTTTTAAGTGATTCCGCTAAATCATTCGCGGCTTTAAAACTTAAAGCAAAAGATGGAATTTTTACATCCGCACTATCATAGGTCATGGAACCTGTGTGAGGTGAATCGTTATTTACTGAACTCATACTTCTGACAACAGTTGCAACCGCGCCATATTTACTTGCTTTCACCGCGCCAATATGACGGTAGCTTACGGATTCGCCATAAGATTGTCCGGGTGTGATATTTTTTGGATTAAAGGCAACATTATAAAAAACAATTTTTCCTTTAATAAGATTTTTTTCGCCTAAGGTTTTTAATTCCGCAAAACTTTTTACTTCAACTACGCCTGCGTTAATACCTGAAACAGGCGTTGCAGTTGAGCCGCCTAACGCACAACAATTTAAACTCAATCTTTTACCTGTATAAGTAATAATGCAACTTTCTTTTGCACCGCGTTCCCAATGCGTTACCTTACAAGGTTGTAGATAAACCGTATCTGCACCTGCGTCATACATTGCTTGTTTCGCCCATTCAACAGCTTTTGCAGCTTGAGGAGAGCCGCTTATTCTTCCGCCAATTGTTGTACAAAGCACTTCCAGATTTTTATAGCATTTACTTTCTGTTAAATAAAAATCGTAGATCTTACGGATATTAATAGAGTCTTTGTTTTGTGAAAAAGAGACGGAAGGGGCTAAAGAAACCAAAAAGATCAAAGAGACAAATTGAGCGAGAATTGATTTTTTCATAATGGTTATTTAAATACAATGTCGGAAATTAATTTACTTCCGCAAAAGCGGTTTATGTTATCTATTATTTTTTGTTTGTTAAAAGATAATTCCTGTTTTAAAGCTGCGGATTTTAAAGTTAAAAACAAAACGGTATCATTAAACGAAATATCTAAAGTGTTATTGGCAATATGTTCGCCGACAATTTCGGTCCAGCTGTTTTTTACCGTAAATCTGCTGATCTTCACATCGAGTTTTTCTTGCTTTAAAAACTCGTTAATGGCATCGCCTACTTTTATGAGATTGCTTTTTTTCATTCCTATTTTAATTCCTCAACAACTCCGCTATCAACTAAAAATATTTTTTTATCAATGCTGTTAATGGCAAACAGATCTTTGATCCTGTCGGCATGGGTATCGGTTATAAATACTTGTCCGAAATTATCATCACTCACTAATTCAATTAATTTACGGAAACGCGCCTCGTCTAATTTATCGTAAACATCATCCAATAACAATAAAGGTTTTGTGTTTTTTTTAATTTTTATGAACTCAAATTGAGCTAATTTCAATGCTAATAAATACGATTTTTGTTGTCCCTGAGAGGCAAATTTTTTCAAACTAAAACCATTGATCGTAAAATCCAGATCATCTTTATGCGGACCAACGGTTGTATAATGCAAAACGCGGTCGCGTTCAATAGAGGTTAAGATGGCGCTTTTATAATCACGTTCTCCAACCGATGATTCGTATTTAAGGGAAACTTCTTCTTTGCTTTCGCTGATGTAAGAATAATGTTTGTTGAATAAAGGGATGAATTCTTTAATAAAATCGTTTCGTATTTGTAAAATTGCTTTACCGTGAATAATTAATTGTTCATCCCAGATCTCGAGGGTAACAGAATCAAAAGCTCTTGATTCGTAAAACTGTTTTAATAAAGCATTACGCTGTTTTAAAACCTGATTGTACGAAATTAATTTTTCTAAATATACTTTATCGTATTGCGAAATGATGCCGTCAATAAATTTGCGCCGTACCTCACTGGTTCCGTTTATTAATTCACCGTCGGCAGGTGAGATCATTACCAATGGATACATCCCAATATGTTCCGATAAACGGTCGTACTCTTTTTTATCGTGTTTAAATACTTTTTTTTGATTGCGTTTTTGTCCGCAATAAACCTCAGTTGTTTCACCGTTTCGGTTATAAATACCCTGAATTACAAAAAAACCTTCACTGTGTTTAATGTTTTGACTGTCTATTGCATTAAAAAAACTCTTGCAAAACGATAGATAATGGATGGCATCCAAAATATTGGTTTTACCCATTCCGTTATTGCCTACCAGACAGTTCATTTTTTCGCTAAAATGCAATGTAACATCAGCGTAGTTTTTGAAGTTTATAAGGGAAAGTTGCTTTAAAATCATGGTACTTGTGCTGCATCGCCGTTATTAGATATTAATACAGAACCTCAATTTAAAGGAATTCTTAATCTAAACCATGAGTGATGCAGTATCCAGGGTAAATTTAAGCCAATTTTATGGGTAATTTAGCCCTTAAAATAAATTTCGGGATTAAAAATAAAAAATCTATTTTTGTCACCTTAAAATAAGAGTATAAAATGTCCGAACTTAAAGAAGAAGACCCTATTGAAAACGTAGAAAACAACGAGAACGAAAACGTTGATGTTGAAGAGGAGTCGAATGAGGAAGAAGTGTCGTCGCCCAAAACGATAGATCCTACTTTGGAGGGTCTTCAGTTTTTTTACGAAAAGAACAAAAAAATGATCAACTACGTTGGTGGCAGCATCGTGCTTGTAGTTGGTTTATTTGTATTCTATAAATTTTATTACTTACCGGATAAAGAAAAAACAGCATCGAACGAAATATTCTGGGCACAAACTTTTTTTGAAAAAGACAGTTTTAATATCGCTTTAAAAGGCGGTATCATGGTTCGTACGGCAGAAGGTGATAAAACCATGATGGGTTTTGAGCAAATTGCCGATGAGTACGGAATTACTACTGTTGGTACACTTGCTAATTACTACGCCGGCATTTGTTGTTTACGCACCGCTCAATATGAAAGAGCGATTGAATTTTTACAAAAATATGATGGTAATGACATGATGGTTGCACCGATTGCAATTGGTTGTATTGGTGATGCAAACATGGAATTAAATAAAGTAGATGACGCCTTAAAATATTATTTGAAAGCAGCAGAGAAAAACCCGAATGATTTTACAACTCCTTTATTTTTAAGAAAAGCTGCTTTTGCTTACGAATTAAAAAATAATTACGCTGAAGCATTAGGAATTTATGAGCGTATTAAAAAAGAATATGGCAAGAGTAACGAGGCACGTGAAATCGAAAAAAATATTACTAAAGTAAAAGCTTTGGGTAATTTATAATAAATTCTAAACTAAATTTAATTCAGCCGTCCCGAGAAATCCTGACGGCTGATTTGTTTAAACGAAAACCATGTCGAGCCAAAATAAAAATTTATCAAGTTTTGAAGGCAGCGAAATAAAAAACGCAGCCGCTTATAAATTTGGAATTGTGTGGGCCGAATGGAATCATGAAATTACGCATGCTTTGTATAAAGGCGCTTACGATACATTAATTAAATACGGCGCTAAGTCCGAAAATATTATTTCGAAAACAGTTCCCGGAAGTTTTGAGTTGGTTTTAGGAGCTCAGCGTTTGGCGCTGATGCCTGATCTAGATGCAGTAATTTGTATTGGCTGTGTAATTCAAGGCGAAACAAAGCATTTCGATTTTATCTGCAATGCGGTTGCGAATGGCATTACTGCTTTAAATATAAAATACAACAAACCTGTTGTTTTTGGTGTATTAACCACTGATAATATGCAGCAAGCTATTGATAGGGCAGGCGGAAAGCATGGTAACAAAGGCGACGAAGCTGCTGTTACTGCTATTAAAATGCTTTCTTCATAATTTTTGAATTTCGTTCTTCGCCGCAATCCTGATAGCTATCGGGACACAAAAGCACAAAATCCTACAAAAAGTATTTCTTACTTATACACAGATTTACAAATGGGTTTAGTGGGATTTGGTGCTTTAGAGTTTTAGTGGCAAAAAATTTACTTCGTGTATTTGATTCAGTGATGAATTAAGATTTATAACTTTTCAACAGTTATTAAAAAACAAGTATTAAGCGCTTTTTTACTCTTAAATTTACCTCTTAAATATCGAGAATATGTCAAAATCAGATGTACTGTTAGGCCTGCAATGGGGTGATGAAGGTAAAGGAAAAATTGTTGATGTTCTAACACCGGATTACGATATCATAGCGCGTTTTCAGGGAGGACCAAACGCCGGACACACTTTAGAGTTTAATGGAATTAAACACGTATTGCATACTATTCCCAGCGGTATCTTTCATCCAACAGCTTTAAA
>DATMPR010000158.1:0-3545 GCA_035567575.1 Bacteroidia bacterium | reverse complement strand
TACAACGCCCCATTATAAGTATCCATGCTGTATTCTTTTACATTGGTTTCGTCCCAACGCATATAAGCAATTGATTTGCTATCGGCACTCCAGTCGAAATAATTAGCTTTCGAAAATTCTTCTTCGTAAACCCAATCGGCCCAGCCATTTTTAATTTTATTATTTACACCATCTGTTGTGACCTGAATTTCTTCGTTTGTTTCCAAATTTTTATAGAACATATTATTATCTCTTACAAAAGCAATTTTTTTACAATCAGCTGAAAAGGTTGGAAACATTTGTTTACCATTTGCACTTAGCTCGCTTACTTGTTTTGTTTTTATATCAAAAATATAATTTTTCGATTTAGCCGAACGGCGGTAAATATGTTCCGATTCAGTTGACAGAATTAGTTTCGATTCATCAGGACTAAATTTATAACCTTGAAGAGAAATTGATTTGCCATTAAATTTTACATCTTCTCCTTTAACTAAGATCTCAGCTTTATTTCCACTCTTAATTTCGTATTTCACCAAATTATATAATTCTCCGGCTTGTTCCAGGTCGGTGTAGTGCTGACCGTTGTTCATGGCATTATAGCCATCAGGGGATGAAGGCGAAAAGGCATATTTTAACCAAATATCCTCAACCGTTATTTTGGTTTGAGCGGTTAAGCCTGTTACTAGTACCAGAGCTAAAAATAAGAGAGCTTTTTTCATAATATGGATTATTAATTGTGTGAATTTAGCAATAAAAACAAGTTAAATAACTCCCCCAAAACACGGTAAAATTGGGTTTTACTCAATTATTTACACATTTCAATAAGTTTTTAATAAAGGTTTGAATTATTTATTTAGTTTAGCATTCATAATACCTTAATTATGCAAAAATACCGCGCTTTAATAGTTGATGACGAAGAAAACAGCCGCAGCAATACCAAAAATATGCTGCAGAATTATTGTCCCGAAATTGATGTTGTTGGCGAAGCTGCCAGTGGAATGGAAGGCAAAGTAAAAATTCAGGAGTTAAAACCTCATGTCGTTTTTTTAGATATTAATATGCCGGGCATGAATGGTTTTGAAATGCTCGAAGGTATTTACAACCGCGATTTTTGTGTTGTGTTTTTAACCGCTTATAGCGAACACGGCATTAATGCAGTTAAAGCAGGTGCAACTGATTACCTGATGAAACCTCTTATTTTGGGAGAATTACAAGGCGCTATCCGCAAAGTGATTCAACATTACGAAGCAAAAGGCGGCGTTGGTAAAGGTGAAGCTGATAAGAATATGGTTTTAATTAACCACAGTAAAGGTTTTAATTTAATTGATTTTAAAGATATAGTTTGGTTAGAAGCCAATGATAATTACACAACTTTATACTTAAATACCGGTAAAAAAATTGTAGCCTCAAAAACGTTGAAAGAGTTTGAAGCAATTTTACCTGTTACCGATTTTTTCCGTTCACACCGCTCAACTTTAATCAACGTAAGTTATATTAAAGAATACTCCAACAACGAAGGAGGAGAAGTTATTTTGAGCGATGGCACGCACGTACAAATATCAAAAGCACGTGTTCAAGAGTTCGGCGATTTCATTAAAAACCGCTCTGTTTCTCCTAAATAAATGTATCTTTATTCCTTACAGTGGAAAGCCCTCATTGGCAAAAATTAATTCATATTTGCCCTATTTATTTATTTTATCATCCTACCTTTTAAACGGTCAGGATAAATCTTTTACATACCAGCATTACGGGCCCGAAGAAGGATTAAACAACGCGAATGTTTGGGCAATTAAACAAGGACCCGATGATCTAATGTACTTCGCCACACAAAATGGTGTTTACAGTTATGATGGTTATAATTTCATAAAACTTCAGGCTCGTAACCTAAAATCGAATTACATCCGCAACATAAATTTTAATGCTTCCAATTTGTTGATCTCGAATGAAGATGGTGTTTTAGAGTATGACCGAAAAACAAGCAGCGTTAAAAAACTTGAGAAATTTAAATTTGATAAAAAAGCCGATGAATTAGTAATTAATGGCGATTACGTTTACAACCTCTCTAGTCAGGTTACTATTACTTGTCTGAATTTAAAAACACAACGACTTTACGAAGATGTTATTCGTCAAAAAGATCCGGATAGCAGAGCCTTTTGCATTTTTAAGAGTAGAGACAAGAAAGTTTATTCGGGCCGAATAGATGGCTTATACATTTTTGAAGGTGAAAAACAAGTAAAAATTAAACAGGTAAAAAATGTTCCTATTTATTCTGTTACTGAAGATAAAGACGGGAATCTTGTTATTGGCTCCGATAACAAAATAATAGTACTGGGTAAAAATTTAAGGATATTAAAAGAATATTTCCCAAAATTTAAAGCTGCAAAAACATTTTTAATGTCGGGTGATAAAAACATTAATAAACTTAACGTTGACAAATATGGCAGGTTTTGGTTTACGGCCGCTCCCGATAATAGTCTTTTTCTCTACGAAAATAATGTGCTGTATGATGTGTTTGAAATATTAAACATTTCTACCACTGTAATTAACAGCATATCTAAAGATAAAGATGAAAATATTTGGATAAGCACATTTAACGATGGAGTTTATTTTATTCAAAACCCATTTTTAAATAATTTTTCATTTACTATTAAAGAAAAAAGTTTAACCGTTAATGAAGTAACCTTGCATGGCGATTATATTATAACTGCAACAAGCAATGGTTTATACGGTTTTAATTACAAAACTTATTCGTTAAATACACTCTCCAATCCTGACGAAGCTTTTGGTGAACCTATTTATAATATTACTAATAACCATAATAATTATTATTACTCGAATCGTCCAACTTTTAATAGCAGCACGGGAAGCTTAACGGCCGGAAAAGATCTCCTCAAATTTCATCCAATAGAGTCGAAGTACGTTTATCTTTTAAATGAGAAGGAAGCTCTCATCGCTGAAGCAGGAACCATTTATAAAATAAACATCACAACTAATAAAACGCTCGATACCATTGTTTCATTTCCCGACTACAGGATAAAAATAAGTTCGATGCTGATAAAAGATAATCTTCTTTTTATCGGGACCTTAAACGGTTTAACAATTGCCGATCTAAAAAATAAAAAACACAACACGCTTAACGATTCTATTTTTAATTTTCCAATCAATCACATTAATTTAATAAACAATAAAATTTACATAGCTCACGAAGGTGGTTTTAGTATTTATGAGGATAAAAAACTAATTACACAAATAGGAAATTCTATTACCGGAAACATAAAATTAAGCGCCGTAAAAAAAATAAAATTTTATGATAACCACATTTGGCTGGCAACCTTAAACGGACTTTTCATGTGCGACATGGAATTTCAACCCATTACTAAATACAGTAAAACAACCGGCTTATTATCAAACACCATTAACGATATTGTTTTTAGCGGGCAAACCGCTTGTATCGCAACCGACAGAGGTATTTCCATTGCTAATACGAAGGAATTATTAGCTAACCGTTTTAAACCTGGGCAAGTAAAAATTATTTCTTATCAGATCGACTCACATGAGTTTTATGA
>DATMPR010000157.1:0-2354 GCA_035567575.1 Bacteroidia bacterium | reverse complement strand
GGCCCGTTGAGTCGTTGCGCCAATTACCCACTACTATTTTGTACATGCCGTTTTTCCCTCCCGGAAATAAAGAAGAGTGCCAAGTGAATAATCTTTCTTTGCTTAATGGTTTATCAAATTTTTGCGTGGCGTTGAGCATCATTTCCACAACACCATCAATGTTACGGGCAGAACGTACAAGTCCGGGTATATCCATTCCTAATTTACGGGCAACGGAAGAACGCACTTGTTCAGAATTCAATAGTTCTCCTTCTATTTCTGTTGATTTTAAAACATCAAGGGTAAGCGTATCTAAAACGGCTTCTTTTCGCAAAGGAAAACCAAGAGCAAGCATTTTACCTATAAGGATACCCTGCATGTGCCTAACTTTTCCAAGTTTCACAGACAATGCATCGTTATTCCAGGTAAAATCGGGCCAATCTTTAAGTTGATAGATATAGGCTGCTGCTCTGCGCATTTGTACGGTAAAGATACGGTCTAATCTCCGCATTTCCAAATTAATCTCCGCAAAATATGCGGAGATTAGAAAAGCTATTCTCCGCATCTCTTTGGTCCCTCATGTTCCACTTAGTATCTTCAAATGAATGCCCGGTGACTGAGCGCAGCCGAAGTCCCGGAAATCAATCTTCCATCCTGATCTTCTCGATCATTAAATGTTTTTTAAATTTATGCACGAGTTCCTCCATTTCTTTATCGCGGGTTTCAAGGTCAGCCATATCCAGATCTGAGGCTTCGATGATTGGTTTTAATTTGGCGAGGTTGTCTTCCATTTGTGCTATAGCAGCTTCAATACTTTTACGGTCGTTATCCTGCAATTCAGCTTTTGTATCGTTGCGGAGTTTATTGATGATATGCTCCACGTAAGGGATCATGTCCCATGGATTGTTTGGTGCATTCCAAACAAATTCAATATTACAATTCCTGCATTTGTATTTGTTGCTTTTCCATCCCTGCTCATTTTTATCGGTACCAATTAATTTTAATTTTTCGTTGCTGGCACATTTCGGACATTGTGCATTATCTCTGACTAAATTTTGTAATTGCTCGCGCTCGCTTAAAACTGTTTCGCGTTTGTGTGCGTGAAGATTTATTTGATCAACTAATTTATCGGCTGTTTCAATAAGTTGTCTGTATTCTTCCGGAAGTTTTTTTTCTTCCAGCATTTGTTCGGCGCGTTTTTTAAAAAATCCGATCAGTTTTATCACTTCGCGCTCTTCTTGTTTTAAATTCTGCTCCATAAACAAATATAAGAAATTGGGTTTTATTTTGAAAAACATTATTTAAGTCAATGATTGGCAATCCGTACAAAATTCCTTAATTTAACAGAATGAATATCTTCATTGCCACCATAAACCATACCGTTGCAGAATTAACTGCCGAAGAATCCTGGCATTGCACAAAAGTATTGCGATTTAAAACAGGAGATGAAATTGGTGTAATTGACGGGAAAGGAAATTTTTACGAGGCACAACTAAGTACAGTAAACGAAAAAAAATGTTTAGCTAATATTACAAACGGTCCGCGTGTACAAAACAAACATCCGTATTATTTACATTTGGCAATTGCTCCCACCAAAAATATCGACCGTATGGAATGGCTGGTAGAAAAAGCAGTTGAGATCGGTGTTGATGAAATTACTTTTATACGCTGCAAAAATTCAGAACGCACAGTTATTAAAGAAGACCGCCTTATTAAAATTACGGAGAGCGCTGTGAAACAAAGTCTGCAGGCTTTTATTCCAAAAATAAATCCATTAACAAACTTCATTGATATTTTAAAAATAAATTCCGATCTGAAATTCATTGCGTATTGCGAAGAAGAAACTAAAAAACATTTAAAAACATTTGATCTGAAAAATAAAAGATCGTTAGTGTTAATTGGTCCGGAAGGAGATTTTTCTTCCGAAGAAATAATTCTAGCCAAACAAAATAATTTTTCTGAGATTTCATTGGGAGAAAACAGACTTCGTACCGAGACTGCGGGCATCTACGTTTGTAATGTTTTTGCTCTGGTTTAGGCTGGAATTTAGTTTACGTAGTTTTTAAGGGACTATTCTTCAAATGCGGTTGCTTCGCAACCTAATATTCTTACGTCACTTTTGCCTTGATACAAAAAGTGACGAAAAGTAATTGAAACTGAAACTCAGCCTCTCATTTGAACTGACTTTCCTATCAGGATCCGCCCAGGTATAATATCAAGAAAACATCAATTTTTTTTAAATAAAAATTTCTTATCTTTAATACACCAAAACATCACGAATGAAAAAAATCATACTTTCCTTTTTATTCATTGCATCAATAAAAATTAGTGCACAGGACTGGACATGGCTGCGTGGTAATAGCACAGGAAGTGTT
>DATMPR010000156.1:0-3533 GCA_035567575.1 Bacteroidia bacterium | reverse complement strand
CGTAACATGAATAAAGAAACTGATTATAAATTATGTATCGCCATGATGAATGAGTATGTGAAAGGAATTGATAAATCAACTCGTCCGTATTATTTGGATTCGTTATTACAGGCTCACAACAACAGCGGTGAAGAAGTTGCTAAATTTTTGTACGCGAATTCAAGTTTTATCGATAATGACAAAGCAAAAGCAATGTTAGATGATTTTGAAAAAAATGCCGCTACTTACGAGCGTGACCCTTATTATAAAATGGCTTCAAGCACTCAAAAATATTATCAGACCACTGTTTTCCCGCAGGCGAATTTTGACGAATTGCAAATCACCGAATTGCAAAAGGAATATGTAAAAGCCATGCGTGAATTAATGAAAGATAAAAAGTTTTATCCTGATGCAAATTCAACCTTGCGCGTTGCTTATGGTAAAGTGAACGATTACGTTCCAAGAGATGGTGTGGAATATAGTTATTACACGACTTTAGATGGCATCATACAAAAAGAAAATCCGAACGATGAAGAATTTATTGTCCCGCAGAAATTAAAAGATCTGTATGCTAAAAAGGATTACGGTCCGTACGGAGCTAAAGACGGAAAACTGCATGTTGCGTTTACTGCAAGCAATCATACAACGGGAGGAAATAGTGGTAGTCCGGTTTTAAATGGCAAAGGCGAATTGATCGGCACGAATTTCGATAGAAACTGGGAAGGAACGATGAGTGATGTGATGTACAATCCAAGTCTATGCAGGAATATAACTTTAGATGTGCGTTACACTTTATTTTTGATCGACAAATTTGCCGGCGCAGGTTATTTGTTGAATGAGATGAAGATCGTTAAATAGGACGTTTCGGTGCTCTGCACCTACAAATGTTTGGCGACTCTGTCGCTGATTATGTTGGTTTGCTTGTTGCAAGTGCTCTGCACTTGTTATGTTTGAGTTTAGTTTTTACAAATGTTGGGCGACTATGTAGCTGATAATAACAAGATCAAAAGTACAATGAGATAAACAAGAATATTGCCACAATTTGTAGCAATTTGAGTTTTGTTGAAAAAGTGTTCTGTAGTATAGTATCACAACTTTCCTTCAATCAAGAAAATTAAAAATGTAATTGCTGAAGCGACAGAGTCGCCAAACATGTGTAGGATATTTTTTGAGAAAATGGAAAGGTGCAGAGCACCTAAATATTTGGTTATCCGATCGAATCCAAAAGCTTCACCACATTCTTTTCATTGGAAAATTTATATAATTGTGATTTACGTTCAGAAATTAATTGAGCTTTAAATTCTCTTTGCATTAAAGATTCTATTTTAGAAATAAAATCCTGCGATGAATTACAAATAGTAAGACCATCATTTGCTTTTAAGCTTGTTCCTTCGAGCATTTTATCATTACAAATCACAAAACGTCCGGTATGAAGTACATTTATGAGTTTAAGTTTCAATCCTGTTGCTTGTTCTGTAAATAAAACATGAATGTGCGCGTTTTCAATAAGGTTGTTCATTGTTTTATCATTGGGATTAGCAATGAGTTCAGCGTGTTTGTGTTTTTTTATTTCAACAGCTAAAAATTCGGGCGGATTTAAACCGGCAATTTTTATTGGGAAATTAATTTTGCTGAACACATTATTTATCAACCAAACAACAGCCGAGTAATTTTCTGAAATTGCTAAATTACCATTGTATAAAATGTAATCACCTTTTCCCTCTTTAATGTTTACCGAATTATTTTGATGAAAGCTCGGAAGAAATTCAGATCTTACTTTAGGGAATTTCTTTTTGAAATAACTTAGATCAGATTCATTAACGGCTAAAATTAAATTGGCATGATCAATAACCGATTCAAATTGTTCTAATTTTTTTGCTTCCCTTTTTAAATAGATGCGTTTAAATAATTTTTTTTCTGCTTGAGCTAAATGATAGAAATATTCATGTTCAATGTTGCTGTGACGGTAAATTTTGAAGCGGTTTTTGAAACGTTCATCTTTCATAATATAACAAGTGTGCAAAACTTCGAATAAAATTGGAAAATCATTATTCAATAAATTTTCAGCAAGTTCTTCGGAGATTCTTGATTTTACATTGTAGGGCAGAGAAGAAAAATTATTTAATAAACCTGTTTGTCTTTTATAATAAAAAACCTTTTCACATAAAGCTTCCAATTCTTTGGAATGTTCACGGCCATATTCAAAACAATGGAGATAAACTTTAATTCCCTTTTCTTTAAAAGCTTTTATTTTATAAAACACATCAATTACGCCGCCATAATTGGCAGGAAAAGGAATATCGAATGAGATTATGTTTATTGCCTGAATAATAAGTTACAACTCTTATAAAAGTAAAGGTAAATAATAATTAAGTAGAAAAAGCCACAGATTTCACAGATTACGGATAATTTATATTCATCTGTGAAATCTGTGGCTTTATTCGAAATAAAAACCAGAGGCATTGATTCCTGCCTTAAAAGTAGTTTTTAATTGTCCGGCAGGCGAATAAACCAGAATGCTCGACTTCTGAATATAATCAATGGCATCGCTAACATAAACATTATAATCCTTGTCGCTAACACCTAAACCATAAAAAGTATTGCTCGAGCTTGTCACAAAGGCAGAGGAAGGCAAAGTTGTTGAACTAATTTCCATTTTGTAAACATTCGTATTTAAAAAATATAAAGTGTCCTTCGTAGTATTAATGCATAAATTTCCGGGAGAATCCGTTAATGTAAAAGGCAAGGTTAGTTCCACTTGCAATGTTATTGGATTTATGCGTGACAATTTTCCGGCAGTGCTATTTGGAGTGTCTTTTCCGCTTAGCACCCATATTTTTGAATTTTTATCTGTCACAATACTTCCTCCGTATTTTCCAACGTTAATACTATCCGTAATTTGATCCGTAATAGTATTAATAACGTAAGTGTAATTAGTATTATTGTTCGTGATAAAAGCTTTATTATAAATAAGCGCCATTTGTTCTGTCCATCCGCCGCATGGAATATAACCTGTTTTAGTATTTGTGTTTAGATCAATAATTGAAATTGAGTTTGAAAATAGATCTGTAACATAAGCTTTGCTAAATGTAATTGGCATGATGAAACGGGGAGAAGTTAATCCGGTGATGGTGCCTGTTAATTTAAAATCATTTGGATTTACAATTACAATTTTTCCTGAATTATTTACAACAACGTAAAATTTGTTGTTTATTTTAGCCATGCTCTGGCAAACATCCCCCAAAACCGCATTATTGTTTTGAGTTTTGTAAATGTCGCTTACAACTTGTCCGTTGCCCGGATCATATAAACTTACTGAAGAATTGTTACTGCCAAAATTTCCTTCACTGGTAATATAAACTTTGTGACCGTTACTAAAGGATACAGCGGGTTGCATAAGATCATTAGGTTTGTCTTTTACACAAGAAAACAATAATAATGATGCAAAAAGAAATATGTGCTTAACTAATTTCACTCTTTAATTAATTTGATAACGCTTTGGTGATCTTCACTTTCAACATGAATAAAATAAATTCCAGAATTTAAATCACTCA
>DATMPR010000155.1:0-20294 GCA_035567575.1 Bacteroidia bacterium | reverse complement strand
TCTCATTTTTACCATTTGCAGCGATTATAATTGGGGCCGATTAATTCACAACTCAACTTCTGAACGGCACAAAAAAATATTTTTGACCTGCAGTGTTGTTTTAAACATGTTATTGCTGGGATATTTTAAGTACGCTTATTTTTTTACGACAAGTACGAATGAATTGTTTGGAACTCATTTTGTATTCTTTAATCAATTCTCACATTTCACTAATACTTTTTTTGGAACGCATTTCAGTGTCGATAAATTAATTTTACCTGTTGGAATTTCTTTTTTCACTTTTCAGTCTATTTCTTATACCGTTGATCTCTATAGGGGAAATGTAAAACCGGTGAAGAATATTTTTGATTACGGTTTCTTCGTTTGTTTTTTCCCTCACTTAGTAGCAGGGCCAATTGTAAAAGCCCACGATTTTTTATATCAGGTTTATTTGCCTTATGATCTGAAACGCAAAGAATTTGGTTTGGCTTTATTCTGGATCCTAAATGGTTTAATGAAAAAAATTGTAGCTGATTATATTGCGACAAATTTTGTAGACAGGATCTTTGATAATCCGAATTATTATTCAGGAGTTGAGACTGTATTGGGGATTTTTGGTTACTCATTGCAGATCTACATGGATTTTTCAGGTTATACGGATATCGCGATCGGTGTGGCTTTAATTTTAGGTTTCCGTTTAAAAACAAATTTTAATTCGCCTTATAAAGCACAAGACGTAAGTGATTTCTGGAAACGCTGGCATATTTCATTATCATCCTGGCTAAAGGAATATTTATACATTCCATTGGGCGGAAACAGAAAAGGAACCGTTGGTTCCTATATAGCCATTAGTATTTTAGCAGTAGTTTTAGTAATGCTGACAGGAAAATTATGGCTGCTTTTAGTTTTGTTCGGAGTTGCGATCGCATTTGCATTAATTTCTTATTTCAGTGCTAAATTCCGCAATTCAGTAAATACAAATATAAATTTAATGGTCACAATGCTATTGGGTGGTTTATGGCATGGCAGCAGCTGGTTATTTATTATTTGGGGCGGATTAAATGGTTTGGGGTTAGTGATTCATAAATTATGGCTGAGAATCTCACCATTTAAAAATTCAAAATCGTTTTTTATTAAAGCAGCAATGGTTTTAATTACACTTTCATTTATCAGTTTTACGAGGATATTTTTCAGAAGTGATAGTCTGGATACGGTAAGTTTAATTTTCGACCGCATCACAAACCATTTTGGTTTGGAATTATTTTTCAAGATCATTCAGGGTTATTCTTTTGTTTTGTCATTGGTATTAATCGGTTATTTAATTCATTGGATTCCCGGAAGCATGAAGGAAAAATATCGTGAGTATTTTGCGGGATTACCGGTTTATGCAATGGCTTTGGCAGTTGTAGGCGCAATTTTTGTAATGTATCAGCTAATGAGTGATGAAATGCAGCCGTTTATTTACTTCCAATTTTAAGTACATTTGAATATCAAGCCGGACGGACATATTTATTTTAGCGGACTAAACGGATTGCGTTTTTTTGCGGCCATAGCTGTTGTTATTACGCATATCGAATTAATTAAATACCAATCCGGCTTTTCTGAGATCTGGAAAAATAATAAATTAGTTTTTGAATTAGGTTCTCTCGGCGTAATTTTCTTTTTTGTGCTGAGTGGATTTTTGATTACGTATTTGCTTCTGAAAGAAAAATCTGTAACTCAAACTGTAGCTGTAAAAAAATTTTATTTACGACGTATTTTAAGGATCTGGCCCTTGTATTATTTAATTGTGTTGCTGGGTTTTTTAGTATTACCCAACATTCATTTTATTGATAATCCTTACTTAAATAAATTTCTCGATAAAAATTTCGCGCCAAATCTAACTCTGTATCTTTTATTTCTTCCTAATCTCGCATTCGCAACTTTCGCTGCTGTTCCGCATATCGGACAAACCTGGTCGATAGGCGTAGAAGAACAATTTTACGTTTTGTGGCCCGTTTTAGTTAAACATTGTAAGAATATTTTAAAAGCATTGATACTCGTAATTGTAATTCTGATCAGTTTAAAAATAATTGTATTAATTCTGTGTAAACAATATCCCGACAGCGGCGCTTTAAAAATAATTAAACCGTTTTTAGCCATGACAAAAATGGAAAGCATGGCAATAGGCGGAATTGGTGCTTATTATTTGTTTAGCGGGAATCAAAAAATAAAATTATTTTACAATAATATTTTAATGATAGTAGCGTTAATTCTAATTGTAGTGTTAGTTTATTTTACACCTGCATTTGTTCAGGATGGTGCGTATTTGGTGTTTTCAGTGTTGTTTTTGGTAATTATATTGAATGTTTCATCAAATCCAAATTCAATTTTAAAATTAGAGAATAAACTATTTAAAGTATTGGGTAATATTTCTTACGGAATTTACATGTATCATTTAATTGTGATCGCTTTTGTGTTAAGTGCACTAAAGCATTTAGATATAGAGGTAAATGACAGTTTTACCTCTCAGGTAACGGTTTATGCCTCAACGATTTTGCTTACTGTTTTGCTTTCTTATCTCTCTTATACCTACTTCGAGAAGCGGTTTTTAAAACTTAAAAATAAGTTTACGATCATAAAAAGCGGAAGTAATTATTAACCTTAATTCCTCTTATTAACAGTGCTTTTTTTTGTCTAAATTATTTTTGTTTTGTACTATTATTAATTTAAATTTGGTAAGTAATACTATGCTATGAAAGCTGAAATAATAACTAAACTGGAAGAACTGCTGGATAAACCGGCAGGTGAAGTTGCTAGCGATGTGCGTACTCTACAGAAAGAGTATCAAAAGCAATGGACAACTGAATTTGAAACCGCTAAACAAGCATTTGTTGACGACGGCGGGAAAGCAAAAGAATTTGTTTACGAGAAAAACACGGATGATCAGAAAATAGCTGAGCTTTTCGAAAAACATGTTAAACTGAAAAAAGAAGATGACGATAAAATAAATCGCGAACAACACAAAAATTTACTTGTCCGCCAGGAGATCATTGCCAAAATAAATGACCTGTGCCAAATGAGCAGCAATGTTGGCGCTGCTATCAAAAAATTACAGGAACTTCAAACACAATGGAAAGAAACAGGCGCTGTTTCGACTCATAAATACAAAGAATTACAAGCTGAATACAGTAAAGCCGTAGAGAATTTCTATTACAACCTAAAAATATTCCGCGAACTTCAGGAACACGATCTTAAGAAAAATTACGAACATAAAGTTGAATTACTTGAGAAAATTAAAGGAATTGTTAGTCTGGAAAACATTAAAGAAGTTGAACGCTTAATTAAAGTTTACCGTAACGATTGGGAAGATATTGGCCCGGTTCCCAATGAAAAATGGGAAATTTTAAAAACAGAATTCCGTCAGGCTCTGGATGATGTTTATAAAAAAATAAAATCATTCTATAATGCTGCAGAAGAATTAAAGGAAGGCAATTTACAAGCTAAAAAAGCTCTGATAGAAAAAGCAAAAGCATTATTAGCAGGACTTGATAAAGGAAATGTTGGAAAATGGAATGAGGCGACCAATAAATTAATAGAAGTTCAGAATGAATGGAAAACCATTGGAAGAACTTCACAAAAAGACAATGATATTGTTTGGAATGAATTCAGAACAGCTTGTGATGAATTTTTTAATAAGAAAAAAGAGTTTTTTGCAGTTGTGCATGAACAACAAGGTGATGTGAAGAAAGCAAAAATGGCTTTGATCGAAAAAGCAGAGGCCTTACAAAACAGTACCGACTGGGCAAAAACATCTCAGGATCTGATCAAAATTCAGGATGCATGGAAAAAACAGCATTTAGTTAATGAGAGGGAAGAAGGGAAATTGTTTTTCCGTTTCAGGAAAGCTTGTAACACATTTTTTGATGCGAAGAAAGCGCATCAGGAAGCCGTTGGCGCTGCTTTAGAGGGAAATATTCAGGTTAAAGAAGATATTCTTACAAAAATTACTGCTTTCTCATTCGGAGATGATGTTGCAGAAAATTTGAAACAGGTAAAACAATTTACAACGGATTGGAATACCAGCGGACAAATTCCTTTTAAGGAACGCAAACGTTTAAACGATGCGTTCTATGCTAAGTTGGACGAATTGTTTGAACAATTGAACATGAATAAGACTGAAAAAATGTTACTCCAATTCAAGAGTAAGATCGAACGTTTTGTTTTATCTGATAACGCTGCCGAATTATTGCAACGCGAAGCAGACTTTTTAAGAAAGCAAATTGATGAACTCACCAATAACATCAAAACCTATGAAAACAATTTAGGTTTCTTTAAAAATGCAAAAAAAGACAATCCATTATTGAAAGAGGTGAACGAAAAAATTGATAACGAACGTCAGAAAATAGCCGATTTTACAACCAAACGTAAATTGGTGACCGAAGAAATGAATAAGATCAGGAATTCGGTGAAAAAGGTGGAGACTGCTTAGTTCAAGACTCTATTTATAGCCATAAATATCAAAAAGGCTCCGTTCATAAAAATTAATCAAACAGATTAAATTCTAACGTACCTTTGGTCACCGGTTATGGAACCCATTTTAGAAATAAGGAATGTTACTAAGCGTTACTCAAATCACACTGCTGTTAGTGATGTGAGCATTACGGTTCCTAAACAATCTATTTATGGTTTATTGGGACCAAACGGCGCCGGTAAAACTTCTTTGATCCGTATCATTAATCAAATTACAGCTCCCGATAGCGGTGAAATATTATTTAATGGTGAAAGGTTAAATCCAAAACATGTTGACTTTATAGGGTATTTGCCTGAGGAACGCGGTCTGTATAAAAAAATGCCCGTTGGTGAGCAAGCACTTTATTTGGCGCAATTAAAAGGATTAAAAAAAGCCGAAGCTAAAAAGCGTTTAAAATATTGGTTCGAGAAATTTGAAATGCAAACCTGGTGGAGCAAAAAAGTAGATGAACTCAGCAAGGGAATGCAACAAAAAGTTCAATTCATCGTCACTATTTTACACGAACCAACTTTATTGATCTTAGATGAGCCTTTCAGTGGTTTCGATCCTATAAATGCACAATTGATCCGCAACGAAATTTTAGAATTAAGAAAAAAAGGTTCAACAGTTATTTTCTCGACCCATAACATGTCGAGTGTTGAAGAATTATGTGATCATATTGCTTTAATGAACAAATCACAAAAAATATTAGACGGTTCGGTGAAAGACATTCGTAAATCGCATAAAAATAGTATTTTCCGCATTTCGTTTAAAGGTAATTTGGTTGGATTCACAAATGCTATGTGGACCAGTGCCGAATTATTAGATAAAGGAAAAGAAGATGATGATGTAAACTGGGCGGTCATTAAAATTGCACAGGACGTGAAATCAAGTTCGTTATTACAAGAGTTATTGCCAATTGTAGAGATAGTTTCGTTTAACGAAGTTATCCCAAGCATGAATGATATTTTTATTTCGAATGTGAATAAAGAAAATAATGTTGTAGGAACAGCAAGTGCATTAACGGAATGATCCGCCTACGCGGTTTTATGTACGTAAAAAAATAATTAATAAACCGCTTCGGCGGATAAAAATGGGAAAAATAGGATTAATAATTAAACGTGAAATAATGGCTAAGCTCAGAAGCAAAGCTTTTGTCGTGATGACGTTTTTAGGTCCATTATTATTTGCCGGTTTTATCATGATCATGTTTTACGCAACTAAAGCCGATAAAACCGAACAAAATATTCTAGTAGTTGATGAAACGCAATTTTTCAAAGATAAATTATCAGGCAACGATTATATTTCTTTCACTTATTCTTCAAAAAAATTAGAAGACGCATTAACAGATCTCTACAAAAGTGATAAATCAAGTATTTTATATATTCCTAATAATTTAATTGATGGGGCAGGAGGGGCGACAAAAATATTTTACAAAAAAACGCCCGGTTTCGCTGTACAGACCTATGTAAAAAGTCAGATTGAAAAAATTGTTTATGAATACAAATTAAAGGCCAATAATATTGACCCGGACATCATTCACAACGCCAAACAATCCGTTAAATTAATAATGGAGAAGGTAAACGAAAATGGTGAACGTGCCGAGTCGTTATCGGATGTGGCTAGTATTTCCGGGTTTTTATCAGGTGCGTTCATGTTTATTTTCATTTTGATCTATGGCATGATGGTTTTCAGAAGTGTGATGGAAGAAAAAACAAACCGCATTGTAGAAATTATCATTTCCTCAGTAAAGCCAACACAATTAATGCTGGGTAAAATTTTGGGAATTGCCATTTTAGGGATCTTGCAATTTGTGACGATGAGTTTATTAACGATTGGTCTGACCACGATTTTGTCAATGACCGTATTAAAAGATGTGCAAAAAGATTTTACGAAATTTCAGAAGCAGCAAGAGCAGGTTTTTAAAAATGGAGCAACGGCAGATCTGGATAACATGGATAAAATGCAGGATAAGTTGGAAGCATTTGATGCTATAGAAAAAGTGAGAAGATTAAATTTTTTAGAGATCGGAATTTGTTTCTTGTTTTATTTTATTGGAGGATATTTATTTTATAGCTCGCTCTTGGCAGCTATAGGAAGTGCGGTGGATACGGAAGCCGACTCGCAGCAATTCATGATGCCTATTATGTTGCCGCTGATGGCAGGTTATTTAATAGCCGTTAACATGATGATGAATCCCGAGGGAAATCTCGCCATTTGGGGATCCATGATCCCATTCACATCACCAATTGTAATGATGGCACGAATTCCGAATGGTGTTCCGCTTTGGCAAATATTAGCATCACTTGGAATTTTATATGCTTCTTTTTTCGGAACAGTTTGGTTAGCCGGAAAAATTTACCGCACCGGAATTTTAATGTACGGTAAAAAAACAAGCTGGAGGGAGATCAGTAAATGGATTTTCTACAAATAGGAGGTCAAGTTTTGATTGCTCCAAAAAAAATTGTATCTTAGAGTATCGTAAGATATTCAATGAAAAAAGTATCCAATATTCTAATTCTTTTTGTAATTGTATTTTGTACTTGCAGAAAATATCCTGAGGATGGAAAATTAAGTCTTAGTACATCTTATCAGAGGTTAACAAAACATCCGTGGAAACTTATAAATATCTATATTGATGGCGCAGATTCTACTAATAAAAGTTGGCCGGTTGGGTCTAGTCCGGCTAATGGACCGGTAGCTTTTTTTAATTTGAATGGGTTTGAGTTAACTTTTGGAGCAAAGAAAGCGGATGATCCAACGGATTATTCCTTGAATGATGCTGGTCCGTCGTGGTGGTGGTATTTTGCAAATCATAAAAAGGAACTTAGGATCCAGATGGCGGCGGCCGATGGCACCTCAATGCTTCCTTACGGAACTAATAGAAATTGGAAAATACTTAAGCTGACTGATGATGATCTTTTTCTTGAAATTACTGGTGACGCACCAAAACATGTGACGATTAAATTTAGTAAGCAATAACTTACTTCAAATAACTTTTCGCAACTTCCCAAACAACAACACCAATACTTACTGAAATATTTAACGAATGTTTCATTCCTAATTGAGGAATTTCAATAGAGCCATCACAAATATCAATTATATCCTGTTCCACACCGTAAACTTCACTTCCAAAAATCAATGCGAGCTTTTCGTTTTTATTTGATTTAAAATTTTGCAAATAAATGGCATTTTTAACCTGTTCAACTGCGTAAACTTTATAGCCGGTTTGTTTTAATTCATCAACTGCCTCTTTTGTAGTTTTAAAGTGCTTCCAACTCACAGTTTCTGTCGCACCCAAAGCGGTTTTTTCAATTTCCTTATTGGGAGGAGTGCCCGTTAAGCCGCATAAATACAGGTTTTCCAGCAAAAAAGAATCGGCAGTTCTAAAAGCGGAACCTACATTATTGAGGCTTCGGACGTTATCCAGTACCAAAATAACGGGTAATTTTTCCGATTGCTTAAATTCATCAACGGTTTTGCGTCCCAGATCCTCGTTTTTTATTTTTTGCATAGGGCAAAAATAGTTATCTTTAGCTTTGAATTTTAGTAATTATTTCTATTTGTGAAGATTAGTAAAGAATTTAAAATTGGCATCGTGGTTTTATCTGCCATTGCGGCCTTTATCTGGGGACTATTCTACCTAAAAGGCACCAACCTTTTTTCACAGAAATATGTGCTTTATGCAGTTTACCCAAAGATCGATGGATTAATTGAAGCGAATCCTTTAATGATCAATGGTTATAAAGTTGGTCAGGTAAATAAAATATCTTTGGTAAAAACTCCCGGTAAATATTACAATCAGGTTTTAGTAAAATTTTTGTTGACTGAAGATGTTCAAATTCCAAAACATTCTACAGCAAAAGCGGTGAGCTCAGATTTGTTAGGATCAAAAGCGGTTGAAATTATGTTTAGCGATAACACAGAATTCGTTTCTTCAGGCGATACGTTATTAGCAGAAACGGAAGCAGGATTAAAAGAATCGGTAAATAAACAATTAACGCCATTACAGAAAAAAGCAGAAGGATTAATTTCTTCCATTGATTCGGTTATGACGATCGTACAATTTGTATTGAATGATAAAACAAGGGATAATCTTAGTAAATCATTTGAGAGTATTAAAAAAGCAATTCAAAGTTTAGAACAAACAGCTTATAAATTTGATGATTTAATTGCTTCCGAGAAATCAAAAATTTCTTCCATTCTCAGCAAATTAAATTCAGTTGCAGGAATGCTTGAACAGAACACGGGTAAAATTGAAAGTGTAATTGGTAATTTAAATACGTTAAGCGACAGTTTAGCAAAAGCCGATATTAAGAAAGCGATTGAAGATGCCGATAAAACATTGCTTGAATTTAAATCCATATTAGCACAGATCAATGCCGGACAAGGAACATTGGGCAAGCTTGCTAAGAACGATTCGTTATACAATAACTTAAATAAAACAAGTGAAGATCTGGATAGGTTAATGAAAGATCTTCGGATCAACCCTGAGCGCTACATACATTTTTCTGTTTTCGGCAGAAGGGAAAAAGCCAAAAACAAACCTAAACTTTAAAAAGTACCTGAACTACAAAGCTTAAGTAAAGTAATTAGTGATTGTGAAATACAAAAATGTTAAATATAAGATAAGCGAAGTAGTATTATGGTAAGTTCTATTATTTTTATTTTTCTTTTTTTAGGCGGTTCGGCATTTTTTTACATCAATGCCAAAAAGATCAGGCGTAATATTTTATTGGGAAAAGATATTTCGATTAAAGATAACAAAGGCGAACGCTTAAAAACAATGACGCTCGTTGCATTTGGTCAGAAGAAAATGTTTTCCCGTCCTATTCCCGCAATTCTACATTTTTTTTTATACGCGGCGTTTGTGATCACACAAGTTGAATTATTGGAAATTGTTTTTGATGGTGCATTTGGTCATCACAGAGCATTCAGAGCTTCTTTGGGAGGGTTTTATACATTTGTGGTGAGTTTTATTGAGGTTTTATCAGTGTTGGCTTTTGTTGGAACGATAGTGTTTTTATCAAGAAGAAATTTATTAAAAGTCCCACGTTTGGTGCAAAACGAATTAAATGGCTGGCCAAAATTAGACGCGAATTTTATTTTATTGGGAGAACTTACTTTGATCTGTTTTATTTTTATGATGAACGGAGCAGATGAAGTTTTATATTCAAGAGGTGCATCTCACGCAGAAAATTTAGGCGATGGTTCTTTAGGTTTAACGATTAGCGGTCATGTTGGTCCGTTATTATTTGGCGGCATGTCTGATAGCACTTTACATATTGTGGAGCGTATTGGCTGGTGGGGACATATTGCAATGGTATTTGGTTTCTTAAATTATTTACCGTTTTCAAAACACTTACATATTTTATTAGCTTTTCCTAATACATATTTTTCAAATCTTAAATCAAAGGGTACGTTTAAAAATTTATTTGAAGTAACAGATGTTGTGAAACCAAATTTCGATCCTTCGTATCAACCGGTATTAGATCCGAATGCTCCTGTAAAATTTGGCGCTAAAGATGTAACTGATCTTAATTGGAAACAATTATTAGATGCGTATTCGTGTACCGAGTGTGGAAGATGTACTTCAGCTTGTCCGCAAAACATAACCGGCAAAAAATTATCACCGCGTAAAATAATGATGGATACCCGCGACCGATTAGTGGAAGTAGGAAAAAATATTGATACGAACGGTGGCAAATTTGTTGATGATGGCAGATCTTTATTGGGAGATTATATTACCGCTGAAGAAATTTGGGCTTGTAATACGTGTAACGCGTGTGTGCAGGAATGTCCGGTTAATATTGATCCGTTAGCGATCATTATGGATCTGCGTCAGCAATTAGTATTAGAACAAAGCGTGGCACCGGCAGCATTAAATGGAATGTTTGGTAATATTGAAAACAATGGAGCGCCGTGGCAGTTTTCTCCAAGTGATAGAGCTAATTGGATAAATGAAAATTAATATAGTAGGTAGTAAGCAGAAGGCGGTCGGCAGCAGTTTGATTTGTAAAAAATAGTTAGTAAAATGGGGTTGCAAGGGTATAAAGATTTAAAAGTTTACCAAAAGGCTTCCAAAGCTGCAATGGGAATTTATTGGGAAAGTAAAAAATTTCCAAAGGAAGAAATATATTCTTTAACGGATCAAATAAGACGATCTTCACGTTCTGTTTGCACAAATATAGATGAAGGTTACAGGAAAAGAATATATCCGAAACATTTTGTCTCTAAATTAAGTGATTCAGACGGCGAGTGTGCTGAGACAATGATACACTTGGATTTTGCTAAAGATTGCAATTATATTAGCGAAGAAAAACATAAAGAATTAATAGAAGAATATTTACAAATTGGCAAAATGCTGGGAAGTATGATGGCGTCACCTGAAAAGTTTACACCAAAGCCCCTGCCTACTGCCTACTGCCTACTAAAAACTGCCTGCTAATGAAACCAATTATTGTTCCAACAATGGCGGAAATGATCGCGAAAGGAGAAACTCCCGAGATACTCTTTTGGGTTGGTTGTTCGGGAAGTTTTGATGATAGGGCAAAAAAAATCACGAAAGCCATTGTAAGGATTTTAAATCATGTTGGAATTAAGTTTGCAGTACTCGGAGTTGAAGAAAGTTGTACAGGCGATCCTGCAAAACGCGCGGGTAACGAATTTTTATTTCAGATGCAGGCTTTTCAAAACATAACTATACTAAATGGTTATGCTGTAAAAAAGATCGTGACAGGTTGTCCGCATTGCTTTAATACCATAAAAAACGAATATCCTGAATTAGGTGGTAAATACGAAGTTGTACATCACACGCAATTAGTTCAGGAATTAATTAACTCCGGAAAATTAAAAGTGCAGGGTGGGGAATTTAAAGGAAAGAAAATTGTTTACCACGATCCGTGTTATTTAGGCCGCGCTAATGGAGTATACGAAGCACCACGCGAAGTGATTCAAAAATTGGATGTAGAATTAACAGAGATGAAACGAAGTCGTGCCAACGGATTATGTTGCGGAGCCGGCGGTGCGCAAATGTTTAAAGAAGCCGAAAAAGGAAATAAAGAAGTAAATGTGGAGCGGGCAGAGGAAGCATTAAATTTAGATCCGGATGTGATTGCAGTTGGTTGTCCGTTTTGCAACACAATGATGACCGACGGCGTAAAACATTTTAATAAAGAAGGTAAAACCAAAGTGTTGGATGTAGCCGAGTTGATTGCATCTGCAAACGATCTATAAATTATGAAATTAATTAAATCAATAATTGTTTTAGCAGTTCTGTCTCTTGCTATTTCTTGTTCTTCAAAAGGAAAACCGGAAGATAAAAAAACAGAAAAACATGATTCGTTGGCTGATAAAATAAATTCGCCTGAATTAAAAGCCCTTAATGATTTAATTCTGAAGAACCCCGGTGATGCCGAATTGTATAATAAAAGGGCCAAATTATATATTAAATTAAAACAATTAGATGTTGCTATAGGTGACGCTTTAAGAGCAACAAAACTAGATACCAGTAAAGCAGCTTATTATGTGACTTTGGCCGATGTTTATTTTGCATCCAATAAAACGCGTTATGCAAAGGAAACATTAGAAGCAACCGTGAAACATTTTCCGGATAATTCTGAAGCGCTTTTAAAATTAGGCGAGTTGTATTTTTTAGTTCGTCAGTACGAAAATGCAATTACGTATATAAATAAAGCTTTAAAGATCGATGAGAATATAGCTGAAGCCTATTACCTGAAAGGTTCAGTGTTTAAAGAGATGGGCGATACAGCAAAAGCGATCTCAAGTATGCAAACCGCCATTGAGCAAGACACAAAATTTTTTGATGCATTTCTGGATATCGGAATTTTGTACGCATCAAGGAAAAACCCATTGGCGTTTGAATATTATGCAAACGCTTTAAAATTACGTCCGAATGATAATAATGTACTTTACGCGAAAGCAAAATTGTTGCAGGATCTGAATAAGATCGATGAAAGTATTGCTTTGTATCAGCAAATATTAAAAGCTGATAAAGATAATGCCAACGTACTTTATAATTTAGGTGCAATTAGTCTGGATAAGAAAAAAGATCCAAATACTGCAATTGATTATTTTTCAAAAGCAATTGCTGCAGATCCAAAATATACGGAAGCGTATTTTGCACGCGGTGTTTGTTTTGAACAATTGAAGGATATTGATAACGCAAGGGCAGATTATAATATGTGTCTCAAAATTACTCCGAACTACGAGCCGGCACTTGATGCTTTGAATAAAAAGTAATTACAATTCTTTCATCAGCGTTTTATAAAGCGCTAACATGCTTTCAATATCTTTTTTATGCACTTTTTCGTTGGGAGAATGAACGTGCTGTTCAGCTGCGCCAATAAAGCACCAGTCCCAGGGATTATCTGACATTTGTAATTCTTTTGCATCGCTTCCGCCGCTGCCCTCTATTTCTAATTGGTAAAGTAATTTATGCTCAGAAGAAATTTTTATGATCTTATCAATGAAACTTCTTCTGGGTACTAAACTATCGCGCATGGATATCACTGCACCTTTACCGGGATGAACTCCGTCTGAGATCCATGAAATATCCGAAATTAAAGCTTGCGATATTTTATATTTTTCAGCTAAAAATTTTTGTAAATACGATACGCTTCCGCCTCCATGTTCTTCCCAACAACTAAAAACAATGGCGCCGTCTTTTAATGTTTCGGCAAGTTTAAGTGCATTATAAACACCTAAACGGTTATCCATGTAACAACATTGCACAAAGTTTTTGTCTTCGCGCCAATTTGGTTTAAAGGTTAATTCGGTACCACGTTCTAAATCTCTTTTATATGTATACGCTAATTTTGTGTAACCACTTTTTTCTTTTATCAACTTTAATTTAACTTCTGCTTTTCCTTTACTATCTTTTCCAACCAAAGCAAAATTATTTTCTGCAGCGGGCCCGCCAATTTTTACCAGTTGTTTTCCATAACGAACCGTAAAACCAATGCTATCTAAATGTGCAAATACAGCTGTACGGGGTTTTCCAAAGATCAGAACGATGCAATCCTGAAAACCATCTCCTTGAAAAATAGTCGGTTTATGCTTCCATTTTTTTTTATGGTCTTTTATATATTTTAAAACATAGTCCTTCATAGGCCCTTCATTTCCTGACGGGGCATGAATAGAGCACATGGTTTTTAAGGTTTTGAACTGAGTTGCGGTAGATTTTATCATGAAATTCAAAATAAGAGCACTAATATAAAGGCAATTAATTTAAAACCGAAAAACTCTAAAAAGGGCTTAAAAAGGATTTAGTTCATTCACTCATTCGTGTTTTTTGGTAGAACCACCCCAATTTCGAGTGAAATACCTAATATTCTTAGCGGTTCTTGTCTGATATTAAGTTCATTAGCTTATCTTTGAATGCAGATTTACTATCAAAAATAATTTTAAACAAATAGAATTTAGTTCATGAAAAATTTAATCCGAATTAGCCTGTTTTTTTTAGCTTTATTTTGTGCAGTTGTTTTAAATGCGCAAATAAGTAAAACAACACATTTACCGGGCACGCCTTGTGTAGGTTGTGCAACTTCAGGCTTCGTTCAAAAAGGAAATCCGAATACAATACAGAACGGTAATGGTACAGTTGCCACATCTTATACCGTAACGCAATGCGGTTTAGGTTTTACAGCCGCATCAGTTCGTTTGAACCAAAGATCTTTTAGCGGTATGACAGTTCCTAAAGGACTGTTACAACCAGCTCCAATGGTAGTTAGCGGTATTCCTCCTTGTTATACAATTGTAAAAGCGTTTTTATATGTTGGTGGTTCAGGAAATGGAGTGGCAATAACAGCTACAATTAAAAATCCGGCGTTAGCAACTAATAATTATCCAATGACTTTGATTGGTCAGCACACAGATAAGTGCTGGGGATATGTAGGAACTTTTAATTATCGGGCTGATGTTACTACATGCATTTCAGGAAATGGAACTTATACTTTAAGCGGCATCCCTTGTTTAGGAGCTCCGCCAAATGATATGGATGGCGCTACTTTAATTATTATTTATTCAGATCCATCTCAAACTTATACCGGCCACATGGTTATTGGAGATGGTTGCCGCGAAGTGTCCGGCGGTGCTATTACAAATACACTTACCGGATTTAATGTTTGCGGTGCGGCAAACTCTACACAAAACTTTGTTATCGTATCCGACTTACAGCAAATTGCTGCAACTCCAATAAATTTAAATTCTGCAGTTGCCAACTATACTTATCCATCTGCAAGCAATAATGTTTGGGATTATATTCAACAGCCTGGCGCTCCTGCTACAGCAGGACAAACTTCTGCAGTTTACGGATTCAGTAATTCAAGTGATTGTTACAACTTCGTTGCAGCCGGTATGTACTATCGTACTGCATGTAATGTTTGTTCATCACCAAATTTAACTATTACTGCGGTAACTTCATCTTCATGCTCTGCAGGTTCTGCAACCGCAACTGTTGCAGGCGGTACCGGTCCTTATACTTATACATGGAGCCCAACTGGCGGTAATGCTGCTTCAGTTTCTGCAGTACCAACGGGAAATTATACTGTATCTGTAAAAGATGCAACAGGTTGTCAGATTGGAACTGCAACTGTAGCAATTTCTGCTAATGCCGGACCAACAATTACTTGCGCAAGTGCAGCTATGTGTGCGGGTACTTCTGCAAATTTAAACGCCACGGGTGCATTATCTTATACGTGGACGCCAGCGGCCACTTTAAATACGGCAAGCGGTCCAAATGTCATTGCCTCGCCGGCAACAACAACAACTTATTCTGTTAGCGGAACAAATGCTGTTGGTTGCGTCGCAACAATTACAACAGCTGTTACTGTTAATGCACTTCCTGTTGTCGTCGTTAACAATCCGGGAACTTGTGTTAATCAAACTATAAATTTAACTTCTACCGGTGGTGGTACATATTCATGGACTGGCCCGATGGCTTATTCTTCTGTTGCGCAAAATCCAAGTATTCCAAATGCCGTTACTGGAATGTCGGGTGCATATTCTGTTTTAGTAACAAGTGCGGCAGGATGTACAGCGTCTGCTGTATCGAATGTTACGGTGTTCCCATTACCAAATCCAAATATTACAAGTAATAGTCCTGTTTGTGCAGGTGGTACTTTAAATTTATTTGGAACTGGTGGTGCAACTTATGGTTGGAGTGGTCCTGGTTATACAGGAATGGCACAAAATCCGGTTGTAACAAATGTTACTGTTGGTATGAGTGGTGTTTATACTTTATTAGTTTCTTCAGGAACTTGTACGGCAAGTACAACTGCAAATATTGTTATTAATCCATTACCAATTCCAAACATGACAAGTAATAGTCCGGTTTGTATTGGTTTCCCAATTAATTTTACAGGCAGCGGTGGAGTAGGTTATTCGTGGTCGGGACCAGGTTTCTCGAGTGTATTGCAAAATCCAACTATAGTAAATTCAACAATGGCTAATAATGGCAATTTTGTTTTAACTGTAACTGATGCGAATGGTTGTGTTAATACAACTAATCAAAATGTAACAGTAAATCCACAACCGGTTGTTGCTGCAATAGGCAATACTGTTTGTGAAAACTTTAACGCTAACTTAAGTGCAAGCGGTGGTGTTACTTATAGTTGGACGGGTCCGGGCGGATTTACATCGACAAGTTCTAATCCAACAATTACAAACGCACAATTAAATAGTTCCGGTCAGTATGTTGTTTTAGTTACAGATGCGAACACTTGTACAAACACAGCTGTTGCAACTTTAATAGTTAATCCTGCACCTGTGGCTCAAATTGTAACGAATAGTCCAATTTGTATTAATCATATTTTAACATTAACAGGAAGTGGCGGAGTAACTTATTTATGGAGTGGCCCTAATGGTTTCTTCTCATCAGTACAAACGCCAACTATTATGGCAAACACTACCGGTTACAGTGGTAATTATGTTTTAACTGTTGTTGATGCAAACGGATGCAGCGCTTCTGCTTCAGCATCTGCAGTTGTAAATAATATTCCAAATATTGCAATTGCTTCAACAAAAAATGCAGGTTGTCCGACATTCTGTTCTGATTTTACTTTCTCAAGTTCTTCACCAATTCAACAATATAATTGGAATTTAGGAAATGGAGTTACGGGAAGTTCAACTACAGGAACGGGATGCTATAGTACAACAGGTATTTATACCGTTACTGCAGAGGCTATCGATATTTACGGTTGTACTAATACATCATCTTCTACTGTTGAGGTTTATCCTATACCGGTGGCAGATTTTAATCACGCGCCAATTAAACCTATAATTAATATTGATCCTGAAGTGACATTTTCTGACGCATCATATAACGCAAATATTATAAGCTGGAATTGGTATTTCATGAATACTGCACAATACACTTCAACACAACAAAATCCAACATTCATGTATACTGATCCGGGAACTTATGTTGTTGCATTAGTTGTGAAGAGTGATAAAGGTTGTATTGATACTATATTAAGACCGCTTGTTGTTGGTGAAGATTTTGGAATTTATGTTCCGAATGCATTTACACCCAATGGAGATGGATTGAATGATGTTTTCCAGCCAAAGGGATTTGGTGTTACTCAATATGAATTAAACATTTATGACCGTTGGGGCGAGAGAATGTTCCATACCAAAAATTTTGAAGACGGATGGAATGGTACAAAACAAGCTAATCATGACGTTACTTACGACATCAAGATTGAAGAAGGCGTTTATACCTGGTTAATTGATTGCACAGATGTGTTTGGAAAAGCACATGAATTAAAAGGACACATAACATTAATTAAATAGTAATCCGGTTCGTTTGCCGAACTATCAATAAACAAAATAAAATTTATTTTAAAAAGCTCCGATTTATCGGAGTTTTTTTATGGTTAAAAACGAAAACTGAGAAAAAAAATGTTTGATTTTATTTCAAATGCTTACTCTATAATATTTCTTTTCTATTGGTTAATATCTTGTTAATATCGTTCAAACCCTCCTTATTCTGAGTGAATACCCCTAAATTCTTAGGGATTTCTATTGATAAAACGCTGTGATTTCGTTAAATTTATAAGATACACATTAGCTTTTTAATCAATTACTTACATATACCGCATCCCTATGAAAAAATTAATTACAACTAGTCTGTTTTTACTAACATTTTGCTGTATAAATTTCTTAAATGCGCAGGTAACAAAACAACAACAATGGCAAGGAGTACCTTGTAAGGATTGTTCTTCTGCAGGTATCGGAACCTCTGATCAAAAAGGAAATCCAAATACAATACAAAACGGTAATGGTTTAATAGCTACAAGTTATACAACCACCGCTTGTGGTTTGAATTTTACTGCGGCATCGGTGCGTTTAAATCAAAGAGCATTCACTGGAATGACAACTCAAAAAGGACTTGTACAACCAGCTCCAATGGTAGTAAGCGGTATCCCTCCTTGTTATACAATTGTAAAAGCGTTTTTATACGTTGGCGGTTCAGGTAATGGAGTGGCTATAACTGCTACATTAAAAAATCCTGCATTAGCAACTAATAATTATCCTATGACATTGATAGGTACTCACAATGATAAATGCTGGGGTTATGCATCAACCGATAATTATCGTGCCGATGTAACAACGGCTATTTCAGGTAACGGAACTTATACCTTAAGCGGTATTCCATGTTTAGGTGCGCCGCCGAACGATATGGATGGCGCTACTTTAATTATTATTTATACTGATCCTTCTCAAACTTATACCGGTCACATGGTTATTGGTGATGGTTGTCATGAAGTATCGGGGGGCAATTCTACTGATATTCTTAATGGTTTTGTTGTTTGTGGTGCGGCAAACTCTACGCAAAATTTTATAATTGTGTCCGATCTTCAACAGATTGCACCAACTCCCATGAATCTGAATTCTACAGTTGCCAACTATACTTATCCTACTGCAAGCAATAATGTTTGGGATTATATTCAGCAAACGGGTGGTGCTGCCGTGGCCGGACAAACTACGGCTCAGTATGGCTGTAGCAATGCAAGCGATTGTTATAATGTTGTTGCTGCCGGTATGTATTACCGAACAGCTTGTAATGTTTGTTCATCACCTAACTTAACAATAACTGCTGTAACTTCTTCATCGTGTTCCGCAGGTTCTGCAACAGCAACTGTTGCCGGCGGTACGGGTCCTTATACTTATACATGGAGCCCTACCGGGGGCAATGCGTCAACCGTTACTGGTGTCGCAACCGGAAATTATACAGTTACTGTAAAAGATGCCACAGGTTGCCAGGTAGGAACTGCAACTGTTGCGATTTCTGCCAGTGCCGGTCCAACAATCAGTATTGCTTCGGCAACAACAATATGTGCAGGTTCTTCAGCTAACTTAACTGCGAGCGGTGCCAGTACGTATACCTGGAGTCCGGGTGCAACACTCAATACAACTACTGGAGCTAACGTTGTTGCAACACCACCGGCAACTCAAATATACTCGGTCAGCGGAACAAGCACTGCGGGTTGTGTAGGAATACAAACTGTTCAGGTAACTGTAAATCCAATGCCTGTACCTGTTATCGGAAGTAATAGTCCTGTTTGTTTGGGCGCGCCAATAAATCTAACATCAAGTGGCGGAACGGGTTATTCGTGGACCGGTCCAAACGCATTCTCATCTGCTTTACAAAATCCAACAATACCTTCTGCCGCTGTAGTTAACGCCGGAGTTTATACTGTTAATGTTACTTCATTAGGTTGTTCAAAAACTGCAACTGTGAATGTTGTAATAACAACTCCAACATCATCGGCTGCTAACACCGGACCCTATTGTGCCGGTTCAACAATTAGTTTAACAACACCTGCTGCAACATCATATACCTGGAGTGGCCCAAGTGCATTTGCTTCTAACGCTCAAAATCCAAATATTCCTGCGTGTACTCCGGTAATGACCGGCATTTATACAGTGAATGTAACGACAGGTGGTTGTACTGCAAGTGCGACAACTAATGTTGTAGTAAATGCTTTACCAACTCCTGCTGCAAGCAACACCGGACCATATTGTCCCGGCAATACCATTCAATTAAATGTTGGCGCCTTCACAACTTATACCTGGAGCGGCCCAAGCGCATTCAATTCAAACGTACAGAATGCAACACAAACAAATGCTCAGCCGGTAAACAGCGGAAATTATACTGTAACTGTAACTGATGCCAATGGCTGTAAAAACACCGCAACAACTAACGTAGTTGTAAATCCAACTCCGGTTATTGTCATCGGAAGTAACAGCCCGGTTTGTTTAAATAATGCTATTAATTTAACATCAACAGGAGGCGGAACTTATTCCTGGACCGGTCCGAATGCATTTACATCAACTTTACAAAATCCAACTGTAGCGGCTGCTACAACAATTAATGCCGGCGTTTACAATGTAACAGTTACAAATTTAGGATGCACAAGTACCGCATCAGTTAACGTAATTGTAACTACGCCTACAACTTCTGCATCCAATACGGGACCATATTGTGCCGGTTCAACCATGCAATTAAATACCCCTATTGCAACTTCATATACATGGAGCGGCCCCGGTGGATTTAGTTCAAATGCACAAAACGCCACTCAGGCGAACTCTACAACATTAATGAGCGGAACTTATACAATTATTGCTTCAATCGGAACTTGTACTGCAAGTGCAACAACAAACGTTATAGTAAATCCTTTACCAACTCCTAACGCAATAAGCAACAGTCCGATTTGTTTTGGACAAACCTTAAACCTTACGGGAACAGGCGGTACAACATATACCTGGACAGGTCCTGCGTTTAACTCCAACCTTCAAA
>DATMPR010000154.1:0-6931 GCA_035567575.1 Bacteroidia bacterium | reverse complement strand
GCTACGTTCGTCCCACATTCCGTCACCCCGAATTACCTAAAAATAAACTCGGCTATACTATTGATTATTATGAAGGCTCCCTTTCTACGCTGTGCGCAGGCTGCGGACACGATTCGATAAGCGCCGCGGTCATTCAAGGCTGCTATGAAATGAATATTGAACCGCATCGTTTAGCAAAACTTTCAGGTATTGGCTGTTCATCAAAAACACCGGCATATTTTTTAAGTAATTCCCACGGATTTAACTCTGTTCACGGCCGTATGCCTTCGGTTGCAACAGGTGCAAACATGGCTAACCGTGATCTGATCTATTTTGGTGTTTCCGGTGACGGTGATACGGCGAGTATTGGAATGGGACAATTTGTTCACGTTATCCGCCGCAACTTAAACATGGTTTACATTGTAATGAACAACGGTTGTTATGGTTTAACGAAAGGACAAGATTCTGCAACAGCTGATGAAGGTTCAAAAAATAAAACCGGACAAGTAAATTTATTTGAATCGATAGACCTTGCAAGTTTAGCAATTGAATTAGGCGCGACTTTTGTTGCACAAAGTTTTTCAGGCGATAAAACACAATTGGTTCCGCTTATTAAAGCTGCAATGAAACATCCGGGGTTTGCATTTATTAATGTTATTTCTCCATGTGTTACTTTCAATAATAATGTTGGTTCAACAAAATCTTACGATTATGTTCGCCAACACGTTGAAGCAACTGCAACAATGGATTTTGTTCCTCAAATGCAGGAAATTAGTGTTGAATATGGAAAAGGAAGTCATAAGCATGTAAAAATGCATGATGGTTCTATCATAGAATTACATAAACTGTCGGAGGACTGGGATCCGTTAGACAGGCAATCGGCAATGAATGCAGTTTTAAACGCGAAAGCAAAAAACGAAATTCTTACCGGATTATTATATGTAAATCCTGATAGTCAGGATCTGCATCATTTGCTTCAAACTAACGACAAACCTCTGAACTCATTAACTAAAGATGTTCTTTGTCCGGGTTCAGAAGCCTTAAAAGAAATTAATGCAGGTTTAAGATAAGATGTATTATCTTTTCGATTTATAAATTAATTATTTGTTCACTAAATCAGATCAACATGAAAGTTGGAATTCCATCAGAAATATTCCCAAATGAGTTAAGAGTTGCAGCCACTCCAAAAACCGTCAAGCGTCTGCAAAAGCAAGGGTTTGAAGTTCAGATTCAAAAAGGTGCAGGAATAAAAGCAAATTTTTCCGATAAAGAATTTGAAGAGGCCGGAGCAAAAATTGTAAATACAGCTGCAGATATTTACGGAAACTCAGATATCGTACTCAAAGTAAAAGAACCAAGTGTTGAAGAAGTTGGTATGATGAAAGAAGGTTTGGTTTTATTAAGCTATTTATGGCCTGCGCAAAATCAACCATTGTTACAAAAGTTAGCTGATAAAAAAGTGAATGCAATTGCAATGGATGCGATCCCTCGTATTTCCAGAGCACAAAAAATGGATGTATTGTCGTCAATGGCAAACATCGCGGGATACAGAGCTGTAATTGAAGGTTCATTTTATTTTGGAAGATTTCTTAACGGACAAATTACCGCAGCAGGAAAAGTTGAGCCTGCAAAAGTATTGGTTATTGGTGCAGGAGTTGCCGGTTTAGCTGCCATTGGTGCTGCCAATTCATTAGGCGCAATTGTCAGAGCATTTGATACACGTAAAGAAGTTGCTGAACAAATTGAATCGATGGGGGCGCAATTCCTTACAGTAGAAATAAACGAAGACGGCGCAACCGCTTCAGGTTACTCTAAAGAAATGAGTAAGGAATTTATTGAAGCGGAAATGAAATTGTTCTCAGAGCAAGCTAAAGAAGTAGATATCGTAATTACTACTGCACAAATTCCCGGCAGGCCTGCTCCTAAATTATGGATGGATTATCACGTAGCCGCAATGAAACCGGGTTCCGTTATTGTGGATCTAGCCGCATCAACCGGTGGTAACTGTGATCTTACAAAGAATGGAGAAGTTTATACAACACCAAATGGTGTTACTATGGTTGGTAAATTAAATCAATTACCAAATCAAGCATCACAACTTTATGGAAATAACTTATGTCACCTTTTAGATGACATGGGAAAAGCAGAAAAATGGAAGATCGATATGGAAGATGCTGTTGTATCAAGAGCAATGGTAACTTACAATGGAAAAATAAATTGGCCGCCTGCACCTCTTCAAGTGAGTCCTACTGCAGGAGGTCCAAAAAAAGTTGTACCACCAACGGCAGAAGAAACAAAAGCTTCTGAAAAAGAAATTGCAAGGAAAAAAACAATGTCAACTATCATCACAATGATAGTTACCGGTTCATTGCTGTTCTTAGTTGGTGCATTTGCGCCTTCTGAATTCATTCAGCACTTCACTGTATTTGTATTAGCTATTTTTGTTGGATGGCAAGTGATCACTAACGTATCTCACGCTTTGCATACTCCCCTTATGGCCGTTACCAACGCCATTAGCGGGATCATTGTTACAGGAGGTTTGTTACAAACTAAAAATGATATGGGAAATATCATGACAATTCTTGCAACTATCGCAATTTTAGTTGCCAGTATTAATATTGTCGGCGGATTTGTTGTTACTCACCGCATGTTGAAAATGTTTAAAAAATAAGAACTTATGTTTATAGTTAAAGAAATACAAACTGCCGCTTACTTATTTGCAAGTATTCTGTTTATTTTAAGTCTGAGCGGATTAGCTTCACAGGAATCTGCAAAACGCGGTGTTTACTACGGAATTGTAGGAATGATCATAGCGATCATTGCAACTGTAATGGGACAAGGTGTAGAAGGCCATGTATACATTATTACTGCAATTGCCATTGCATCTGTTATTGGAATTTTGGTGGCTAGAAAAGTTGAGATGACAGCCATGCCGCAATTAGTTGCGATACTACATAGTTTTGTGGGATTAGCTGCCGTGTTAGTTGGTATTGGTTCTTACCTTGATCCTGCTACACAAACTTTATCAGGTGCTGAGCATAATATTCACTTAGTAGAAGTTTTTGTGGGAATTTTTATCGGAGCTATCACATTCACCGGTTCGATTATTGCCTGGGGAAAATTAGATGGTAAAGTTCCTTCAAAGCCCTGGAGTTTTGCCGGACTTCAAATGATGAATTTAATATTGCTTTTAGCTTGTGTTGTAATGGGAGTTTTCTTCTGTAAAGCAGAAGGTACAAGCGGCATGCTTTATTTAGATGTTATGATGGCCATTGCCGCTTTTATTGGTGTGGTGTTGGTTATGGCAATTGGCGGCGGAGATATGCCGGTGGTAGTTTCCATGTTAAACTCATATTCAGGTTGGGCCGCTGCTGCTGCAGGTTTTATGTTAGGTAATGATCTTTTAATTGTGACCGGTGCTTTGGTAGGAAGTTCGGGTGCGATCCTTTCAATGCACATGTGTGAAGCCATGAACCGCTCTTTCTTCTCAGTAATATTTGCAAGCGCCAGTCTCGGGCCTAAAGGTGAGAAAAAAGCAATGGAAGGAGAAGTAACAGCATTGAATCATGAAGAGGTTGCAACTTTATTAAAAGAAGCAAAATCAATTGTAATTGTTCCCGGTTACGGAATGGCAGTTGCAAAAGCGCAATATCCAATTTACGATCTGGTACAAACTTTGCGTAAAGACGGAAAAAATGTTCGTTTTGCAATTCACCCGGTTGCCGGACGTTTACCGGGACACATGAATGTATTACTTGCAGAAGCAAATGTACCGTATGATATCGTGTTAGAAATGGATGAGATCAACGAAGACATGCCGAATACGGATGTTGTGATGGTGATCGGCGCGAATGATGTTGTAAATCCAAGCGCACAAGATGATCCCGGATGTTCTATTTATGGAATGCCTGTGATCGAAGCCTGGAAAGCAGAAAAAGTTATTATCATGAAACGGTCTATGTCGGCCGGTTATTCGGGTGAAGACAATCCTCTGTTTTACAAACCAAATTCAGAAATGCTTTATGGTGATGCTAAGGCTAGTGTAGAAAAAATACTAGGTTTTTTAAAAGCGTAATTAAAACGTAAATAAACGAAACCCATCCACCTCAGGCGGATGGGTTTTTTCTTTCATGACAGATTCTTTTAAAAAATATGTTTTAATTGGCGTTACCTCCATCTGTTTGGCCATTTATGTTTTTATTGAATCACTTGGAAATGGCGATCTGTTCATTTACCTCTCAGCCTCTAACGATTTATTTAACGGCATTAATATTTTTGAGAAAAAGTATATTGATGGCTATCATTATTTTTATTCTGTACTCTTTGCCATTGTTCTTAAGCCGCTTACTTATTTGCCTCTGCAAATTGCTAATCTTGTTTGGTTAAGTCTTAATTTATTTTTGGTGGTTCGTATTTTCGCACTCATTAAAAATTTATTGCCACTGCATGATTTCACCAAAAAAGAATTGTTGATCTTACGCATTGGCGGATTTTTATTTTCGCTCCGTTTCATTCACGAAAATCTTCATCATTTACAAATAACCATTCTAATTTTATTTTTAAGTTTGCAGGGCATGCAGTTAGTTTTCTCCAATAAACCAAGACCGTTTTGGGGAGCGCTTTTAATTGCTGCTGGTATAAATATTAAATTATTGCCAATAGTTTTAATTCCTTATTTATTTTACCGCGGATTTTTTAAAGCGGGAATTTATGTTGTTTTAATTTGCGTGGGATTATTACTTTTACCGGCTGTTATAATTGGATGGGAACAAAATCAATTATTGCTTTCAACTTGGGCAGAATTAATTAATCCGCTAAACTCTAATCACGTTTTAGATACAGAAGAAAGAAGTTTTCACGGCCTCTCTACCCTGCTGTCTACTTTATTGGTACAAAATTCAGGTGATGTTTATGCACTGAACATTAAAAGAAATATTGCAGATGTTTCTTTTGAACAGTTAAATATTATTTTAAATACAATTAGAGTGTTGTTGGTTTTGTTCACCCTTTACTTTTTACGCAGCAAACCTTTTCAATCAAATGTTGGTTTAAAACACCGCTTTTGGGAATTGAGTTATATTTTATTATTGATACCGCTTATTTTTCCGCACCAGCAGCATTATGCATTTTTATTTATTTGTCCGGCCTTTATTTTTTGTCTGTATTATTTTATTCAAAACAGAAGATCATTTTCAAAACAAAAATATTACCTCCTGGCAGGCACAGGTATTCTAGTTTTTCTTTTGTGCGATCTGAAATTAATTTTGGGAACTTACAACGATTATTACGAGCATTTTAAAATACTTACTTACGGTGCTCTTCTCTTACTGATCTTATTATCGGTGTGCGTGCCGAAAGATAAAGCTGTTACTTCAACAACGTAACGCTGCCGTAATGCACTTCATCACGTTCGGTAACGAGATTAAAAAAGGTGATCATCCAAACATAAACATCCTGCTGACAAGGGCTGCCTAAGCGTGTTCCATCCCATGCTTTCTGAGTATCATTCGTTTTAAAAATTCTTTCGCCCCATCGGTCATAAATTTCAAACACATAATTTTCAACACCAAAAACTATTGGTAAAAAAACATCATTTAGTCCATCTTTATTTTTTGGAGTAAACGCATTGGGTACCCAAAATCTGAATTCAGGTAAAATGTGTACAACACGCACAGCGGTATCCGGACAACCAAAACCATTTACAACAGTTTGCACAATGGTAAAATCACCGTAATTTGTATACGTATGCATTGGATTTGGAGATAAAGAACTATTGCCATCACCAAAAGTATAATACCAGCTTGTGCCATTCACGCTCTGATCGGTAAAAGTAATATCCGGATCAAAAATAGTTGTTTCAGTTGGAGTAAGTGAGAAGCCGGCGGTAGGACGAATATTAGCGGTCACCATACCCGGCACAACAAACTTATTTGTATCAACACAACCCGCAGTTGAAATAACGGTTAGTGTAACACCATAAACACCGGCTGGTGTAAATGTATGTGTTGGATTGGCCAGAGTTGACGTACCTCCGTTTCCAAATTGCCAGAAATAACTTGGTGTGCCGCCTGCAGTACTGTTATTGGTAAAGGTCAAAACAACAGGATCACAACCTGTAACAGAATCAGCTTTAAAACTTGATTTAGGAACCGGATAAACTTTCACCGTATCCTTTAAAAGTTTCTGACACATTTTTTGTTTTACAAGAACCGTGACGGGAAAATTTCCGGATGCATTATAAACAACCCCTGTTGGATTTTGTACGGTTGAAGTTATGATGGAAGCGTTTATTCCGAAATTCCAGTTAAATGTTGAATAAGTCGGTGCAAATAATCCGCCCACATTAAAATTAAAACTATTGCCCGTTATACATTGTGGAGGAGGGGCGGTGAACGTTGGTGCCAATACCGGATAAATATAAAATTTTTTCTTTATCGTATCAGCACAAGGCTTTCCCGGATTTGCAATCAAAGAAACCTGGTAGGCGCCGGTATCAGGATAAGTATAACTGGGATTTGCTAAATGTGAAGTATCCGCAGAAGTTGTAGGGTCGCCAAAATCCCATGTAAATGCTGTGCCATTAATACTATTATTTGTAAATTGTATAGTGTTACCATTACAATACTGATTTATAACAGTTGTACTATTTACAATTGCAGGATTCGACTGATCATTAAATTGCGCTAACACTGTAATACTGCAGGTAACAACATTGAATTGAAAATCGCGGTAATGTGTTCCAATTAAAGTTGCGCCTCTCCATTCTTGCACACAAACACCAACAACCCATCTTCCGTCAATATCAGGTGTTCCATTTAAATATCCTGTTACAGAATTAATATTTAAAGCAGGATTGGATGACATTGGAAATGCTCCTGAGTAAGGAGTTATGAATTGAATTGGTGTATAGGGCGGAGGGGTAACCGGACAAGGGCCTGTCATCGGTGGCGGC
>DATMPR010000153.1:0-4846 GCA_035567575.1 Bacteroidia bacterium | reverse complement strand
AGGGAATACTTCATATTCATATAAAAGCAGGTTCTGAAATTGAATTGACGGATGCGGTTCAGGCTGTTGAAGCTGAAGGAATATTAGGAGGAGGAAAAAAATACCCAGTATTGATCGATTGCGGTGAATTTGCAAGTGTTGATAAAGAAGCCAGAGTGTTTTCGGCAAGCCCTGAGAGTAAGATCTATACCTTATCTGAGGCGATAGCCTTTGTTTCATTTGGCCATAAATTAATAGCCGATTTTTATATTAAACATAATAAACCAAGCGTACCAACAAAATCATTTCCAACTAGAGAAGAGGCCATCCGGTGGTTAAAAACTTTTAAAAGCAAATAAAACACCAGCGGCTTAGGTTATACGCTATAAATCTGAATTTTGAAATGCTTACCGTTTCTTCTTGCCGAAGTTAATGTTCCCGAAAACATCAAGTATTCTTTTGAATACATCAAAATATAACATGATCATTAATGAAGCGCTCATCATCCAAATCACTAAAATATTAAACCAATAGGTTGGATAAAGAGTACCCATGAATTTTTTACGCGGTGCAAAAAAGTGCGCGCGTCCCATATTTGAATCGGTAGGATCCTGAAACACGGGATCGATCTGTTGAATTAAACGTCCGTCTTTTTCTAAACAACGCTCACCCATGTTATTCGAGTTCTTCAATAATTGATTTAAACTTTCGTTCTCATAATCATCCTGCAACTGTAAGAATGCTGTTTTTTCCGCGGCAGTTTTTGTCATGCTGTTTGTTACATCATCTGCTTTTGTATAAGAACTGTTCTCAACATTATTGTAATAATCATTTAAACGTTTTAAATAATCCTTAATGCCTGCAACCACGGTTTCATTGTATGCAGCCGGGGTAATTGATGCGAGCACATCGCATTTTATTTTTGATGAGACAGGTTGTTCTTTAGCGATCTCGTTTTTAACCAGGTCAATATCCGCTTTCAGATCTGTAAGTTTTTTTCCGGCCTTTAATTCATTTTCGATTTTTGTAAGCTTACCTTGTAATTTCGGGATCCAGTAGATCTTTTTGTATTGGGCAACACTTTTAGATTTATCGAGTTTATAAAAATTGCGTTCATATTTATTTTCTTTGAACTGGTTAACGGCTAATGCTTCAAATGCCCACCGGCTCGCCATTACTTCACCGGCAATTGGAACACCGCCTTGGTCAGCTAATACCGGATTTAATTTATCAAACTTAACAACCACGCCTGCTAATAATAATTGCGGAATAATTAAAAACGGAATTAAAATATAAATGGTAACAGCGCTGTTAAAGGCCGATGAAATATTTAATCCTAACATATTAGCAAAGCATGAGGTTGTAAATAATACCATCCAATAATCTAAATACATTCCTTTAACACCTAATACCATATTACCAACCAATACAAAAGTTAAAGTTTGAATTGCTGATAAAACAAACATGATAATGATCTTGCTCCACAAATAACTTCCCTTACTTAAATTTAAAAACGATTCGCGCTTACGTATTTTACGGTCGCGGATAATTTCTTCTGCGCTCACTGTTAAACCAATGAATAAAGCAACGACAACCGACATGAACATATACGCCGGCATGTTTTCGTTTTCACGGAAGATATAACCGCGGGTTGTATCTACGTCAGTATTAAAGTAACGAACTAAATACGCTAATATAAATGCTAATAAAGGTGCTTCAATGAAGTTGATCATTAAATATTGCGTGTTGGTTAATTTACTTAACACATCCCGCGTAATGAATACTTTAAATTGCTTAAACGCATTTGGAATTTTAAAAATTGCTTCCGGAATTTCATCCTGATGTTTTATATCACCAATACTACTTTCAATTAACTCCACATAGTTTTTATTCCATTCGGCAGGACTGGTTTTACGGTTAAAAGTCAGGTTACCATATTCGTCCAATACCTTGCTTTCAATGATATTAAAAATTAATTCAGGATTTACGTTACCGCAATTCCAGCATTCGCTTTCTTCTGAGTTAACATGATTTACTAAACGTTTGAAATACGAAACAGCATCAACAGGGTTACCGTAATAAATCGGATAACCGCCCACATCTAATATTTGTAATTTATCAAACATTTTAAAAATGTCTGACGAAGGCTGATGTATTACCACGAAAATTAATTTTCCTTTTAATGCTAATTCTTTTAAAAGGTCCATAATGTTTTCAGAGTCACGTGATGATAAACCGGAAGTCGGCTCATCCACATAAAGTACAGATGGCTCACGGATCAATTCCAAGCCAATATTTAAACGTTTACGTTGTCCGCCCGAAATTGTTTTTTCGAGTGGTGAACCAACTTTCAGATCTTTGGTTTCAGTTAAACCCAGATCCGCTAAAAGCGAAATACATTTTTTTGAAATTTCTTCATCCGTTAAATTCCCGAAACATAATTTACCATTGTAAAATAAGTTTTGATAAACGGTTAGTTCTTCAATGAGTAAGTCATCTTGTGTAACGTGACCAATAACTCCTTTAACTGCTTCTTTATCTTTGTGAATATTTTTTCCGTTAATTAAAACTTCGCCGGCGCTTGGAACTTCAACGCCATTTAAAACATTTAATAAAGTTGATTTACCGGCACCTGAACCGCCCATGATACCGATTAACTTTCCGCTTTCTTCGCGGATATTAATATTACGTAAACCTAATTTACCGCCTTTAAATTTGTATTCGATGTTCTTAGCTTCGAATGAAATTTTTGCTTTGCTTGCGTCTGCTAAAAAACGACCGATGATATCGGAATAATAAATTGGTTTTACTTTTGAGCTTCGTAAAGAAGAACCCGGTGTTAAAATGTGCACGCGCTCTTTCGAAATACCTTGTCCGTTTAACTGCAACTCGATGTTGCCATAGATACGCAATGCATACATTCCTACGCTGCTGATCTGAATGATGCGCACATCATCGGTAAGTGTTTCGCATAAAATATGTTTGCTTGTACTGCCGGGAATAGGTTCTTTGTTATTGATTACAAGAATGTGCGGCGAATTAGGAATGATCTCCGATTTATCTTCAACAAAATGTTTTAACTGTAAGAACTCTTCATTAGAGATGTTAAATGTTTCGGCCACTGTAATTACGAACTCATACTCTTGTTCAGAAATTTCGTTAGAAGAATAAATAAATTCAAGCAAACGAATTAACACGATGACTTTTTGCGGCTGCTCCAGTTCCTGATTTATCTGAGTACAGATCTTTAATACTTTAACTGAGTTTAAAGAAGTACGTTTTGCTGTACCATCTTTTTTCTTCGATACCTGATGATGAGCTTCAAGGTACTCGTCAAATATTTTCAAGTAGGTATCAACCTGTTCCTGATTTAATTGTTGTTTTAAGAAAGACTGCACAATAGCCCTTCCCGAATTATTCACGCCATCTACTTTCGCGATGATGGCAAACATTTGCATTAGGGCTCTTAATATTCGTTCACTCATAAATTTTTAAAATTACAATATGTTATTTTTTATTTAATTCATAAAAGCATTTGGCGGTGCGGCGGATATTTTTTGTATCCTCACCTGCTAAACTTGCTTCAAATTTCTCGTTAAACACAACAGACGTAATGCCATCGTCTTTTAAAGTTGCAATGTAATTAATAAGGACATCTACAAGAAAATAAGCATCCGGTTCTTTTTTATCATAAAGAGTAGCTGATTTTACGAAAAAACTCTTGGAACCCGATTTAATTTGCAGCGGACCAACATCTAAAAAGCCCAGCTTTTCGTGCAGCGTTAATTTTAAAACGAATTTGCCGCTGTTGTTTATGATCTGAACATTACCTCCGTTTTTAAGCGGGCAGTTTAATACACTGACTAAAAAAGATTTTTTGTGTTCAGGTCTGTACAAACTATCAGTTACAAACTGAGAAGCGCAATTTTGCGCGAAACCGCTGCCAAAATGGGCCAATAGAAACAATATGTAAAGTCTTTTAATCATCTCTTAAAGTAAAAAAGGATAAAGTCTTTTGGTTCTTTATCCTTTTTTTTCGAAAGCGTAAATAAATTATTTCTGCTTGAAGCCGATAAGAACTACAGCGCAACCTGAACCTTGATTGCGGTTCACATCGATCTGAGCTTCAATAATACATTCTAAAGTGTTTTTTACTTTAAAGTCCCAATACGGTGAATTTTTATGACTGCGATTTGTAAAAAGTAAATGACGGTCTTGATCATATATATTAAAGATCAAATTTCCATCATTCGTACCGCTGCAGGCGGCAATACGGTAAATGGTTTCACCAAAAAATGTAGAGTGGAATTCAGCAGTTTCTTCGGAGTTTAATAATAAAGCGCGGTATTGTTGTCCGTCGGAAATAAACGAATTAATAATGTGCTTGGCGCAAAGATTGGCAATGGTATCGCATTGTGCTTTTGCTTTGTTAGATAAAGAAAATGCTAAAGCGAATGCTAATATTGTAAGGGTTAATTTTTTCATATCCGGGATAAAAATTAAGATTGTACGTTGGTGATTTTAGTTCTGATTTCTGCGATTTTAGCACTTATCTGTTCAATTTGTTCTTTCGAAACAATTACTTCATTGGTGCTGTTGATGTAAGTCATTTTCTTAAGTGAATCGGTAGTAGGTTCAACGAAAGTATATTTAAACTGAATGTTATCATAAATCTTAGAAAGTTCGCTTAATTGTTTACCTAATTCAGTTGCTTCAGGTGCAGTATTAGATGCTAATAATTTAATGATACTTCCTAAAGCTTGTTTTTGTTCAGCAATGCGGAATTTCACTTCGTCGGTAGCTTTTTTGTTATAGGCTGTAATTGAAAAATGCATACTCTCGATCCAGCCGCCCGCTAAAATTAAGC
>DATMPR010000152.1:0-13777 GCA_035567575.1 Bacteroidia bacterium | reverse complement strand
AACTACTACCACATCTGTAACCAGCGGAACCAATATTACTTTTTATTACAATAAATACGGAAAAGCAGCTTCCTTCGGCTTAACAACAAACATTACAAATAAGGAAAACCGGTTGAGTTTTAATGTATTTCCTAATCCTGTATCTAATGGAGAACTGTTTATTTCAAGTAATAATCCTTCATTCGGAAAAATGACAATTGAAATTAATAACGTATTAGGACAATGCATAAAAATAATTTCGTTTGAAAACCAAAGTGGAACAGACCCAAAAAAAATAAATGTGAGTGATTTAACAAAGGGCATTTACTATTTGAAAATAACAGGCAAAGAAGTGACAAAAACTCAAAAAATAATAATTGAGTAGGTTTTAGTACCTTTGTGATTAGTGAAAATTCTTATTATTCGTTTTAGCTCAATTGGCGATGTGGTGCTTACCAGTCCTGTGATCCGTTGCTGCAAACAACAATTAAAAAATGCTGAAATTCATTTTATTGTTAAAGCATCTTTTAAAAATACATTAGAGCATAATCCGAATGTTGACAAACTAATTACCTTCGAAAAAGATTTTAAAGAAGTTTTACCTCAGCTTAAAAAAGAAAATTACGATCACGTTATCGACCTTCACAATAATTTACGCAGCACAAGATTAAAGTTAGCACTCGGTAAAAAAAGTTCCACTTTCAAAAAACTGAATGTAAAAAAATGGCTCGCGGTGAATTTAAAAAGTAAAACTGCTTTGCCCGATGTGCATATTGTACAACGTTATTTGGAAGCCGCTGCTCCGCTTGGTGTAAAAGATGACGGTAAAGGTTTAGATTATTTTATTTCAGAAAAAGATTCAATAGACCTCAATCCAATTGATCCAAATTTAAAGAATGGATTTGTTGCATTAGTAGTCGGCGGCTCGTACTACACAAAAAAAATTCCACTCAATAAATTAATTGAAATTTGTAATGCTTCAAAATTTCCTGTTGTATTAATGGGAGGAAAAGAAGATAATACAATTGCTGAAGAATTAATTTCTAAAACAAAAAACACTTTTAATACTTGCGGAAAATTTTCCCTTAACCAATCTGCATTCTTAATTCTTAATTCTGCATTCGTCATTACCTCCGATACCGGACTCATGCACATTGCCGCCGCTTACCGGAAGAAACTATTTTCAGTGTGGGGAAATACGATTCCTGAATTCGGAATGTACCCTTACAAACCCGGCGCGGGAAGTAAAATTCTAGAAGTAAAAGATTTAAAATGCAGGCCTTGTTCCAAACTCGGTTTTAGCAAATGTCCGAAAGGTCATTTTAAATGTATGAATGAGATCGATGTTGGAATAATTGGGAGTTGAAAGTTCCATGTTTGTAAAAATCAGACAAAATATTCATTTATTTCTCCGTCTCCGAACTCTTAATAATGAACTATCCTATGACTTAACAAACAATGCTTTTAATTCTGTAGCATCATCTGCTTTCATTCTTCCGCTTAATACCAAAGATAATTGCCTGCGGCGTAGCGCTCCGTCAAAACGTCTTTTTTCTTCTTCAGTTTCTGGTATTAATTCAGGAACAGGCAATGGCGAACCGTTTTGGTCAACAGCAACAAAAGTAAACATCGCCTCGTTGCATTTCATCACAGCTCCCGTAACTTCATCTTCAACTGAAACAACAATAAAAACTTCCATGCTGCTGTTAAATGCACGGGAAACTTTTGCTTCTAATGTTACAACGCTTCCGGCTTTTATCTGGTGATCAAAAGAAATATTATTTACTGCAGCTGTTACTACAACACGTTTACAATGACGATGAGCAGAAATAGCCGTAGTGGTATCCATCCATTGCATTAATCGTCCGCCAAACAAACCGCCCACATGGTTGGTATCATTGGGTAAAACGTGTTCAGTAGTTATGGTTAGTGATTCTTTTGCAAATTTTGCTTTCATAGTAATTTTGAGTATGAATGTAAATTTACGCATTTTTCATATTCAAGCGCTTCAAGCTTGCTTTTTAGTTTTTTTCTTTCTGTTTTATTCATATTAAAAATAGTTCTTAAAACCACAATCCTGAAGGGATTGAATGTAAATAAAGAAACCGCATATCAAAACTAACAACCACAACATGGTTGAATCCGAAAATCAATCATTATTCTCGTTCCTTAAGAATGTTTTTCATACTTTTGCATTATGGATTTCCTATATATTAAATCTTTACACATCATTTTTGTTGTTTGCTGGTTCGCTGCTTTATTTTATATCGTGCGTTTATTTATTTATACCGCCGAAGCTCAAAAAAAAGAAGATCCCGAAAAAAGCATACTTACTGCTCAGTTCCTTATCATGCAAAAAAAATTGTGGTACATCATCGGTTGGCCGGGAATGATCGGCACTTTTATTTTTGGATGGTGGATGATCTGGGAAAATCCTGTTTATTTATCATTACCCTGGATGTGGTTAAAATTAATTTTTGTCGCGGCTTTATTTTTATACCACCTGCAATGCCAGATGATCTTTAAAAAACAAAGCCAGGGCATTTTTACCTGGAGCTCATTTAAATTACGTTTGTTTAACGAACTCGCAACAGTTTTTTTAGTCGCAATTGTTTTTTTAGTCACTGTAAAATCAACAGGAAGTTTGGTTTGGAGTTTGTTAGGATTTTTTATTTTCGGCGCTTTAATAATGGCATTTGTTACTATTTATAAGAAGATGCGCGGGAATGAAGGGACAAAAGAGACTAAAGGGACAGAAGAGAAAAAAGGAATTTAGTTAGAGCGGCAGGAAGCAGTGGCAGGAGGCGGCTAATAGCAGCAGGAAGCAGTGGCAGGAGGCGGCTAGTAGCAGCAGGAAGCAGTGGCAGGAGGCAGTTAATATTTCGTTCGCATATACAATTGTCCCTTGTTATAAGCCGTTTTTTATCTTGAGAGTTAAGCTATCCAATTTGTTTTTACAGTCCTTGTCTGTTGGATAACTACTTAAATAATTAGAATAGGATTGAATAGCGTCGTTATATAATTTCATTTTTTCTTGAGCCATTCCAAGTGCAAGCGAATATTCATGATTAATGTCGGCAGCAAATTTTAAGTCCTTAACGGACTTATCAAATAAACCCAGTCTGTAATATATCCAACCCCTGTTGCCAAAAGCCTTAACATAACAATTTGTCTGCGAAATTGCTTTTGTGTAGAAGTAAATTGATGAGTCTAAATTACCTTGTTCGCGGTAAATGTCACCAATGTCGTTATTGATGTATGCTTTTTTTTGCGGATGAGTAGTCAGTTCATCACTACATAAAGTTAATGCTTGATTAAATAAACCAACTTGAATTAAACTGTCTAATTTGCCATAATAAATTTGGTCGTCTGCAAATTCTTCTCGTTGCCTTTTGGAATTGTTATTTATGTCCTTGACGGTATTTTGTAAACTGACTGTCGTATACACACCTATAATTTGATTAATTGTCCAGAGAAGTACGACAACACCAAAAAAGATAATTATCCAACGAATGATTTTAATTTTCATGTCTGTCTAAAAATGGCTTATAAGTACCTAATTAGCGGAATTATCGGTTAATAGAATTTTGGTATATTTGGGGTTATTATTGGTAATATTTTTGCATTACTTCATCATTAGCAGTTTCTGTATTATAAGGGAAAAGTTCTTTGATTTTGTTTCTTAACTCAGTTTTAAATTCTTCTTTTTTTACCGAGTTGGTTTTATTAATCCATTCTCTGTAAGACTCATCTGTATCACCGTCTCTTTTGAAAGATAATTGTGGGTCGGTTAGTTTAAATTTATGAGTGGTAACTAATTTATATAGTATAAATTCTTTAGCTTTTTTATCTGCAATGTATTTGTCCCTCATTGAAAATATACATATCAATAAAGAACATAATGTAATAACGGTTAGGGTTATGGTTTGTTGGTTTACTCCGAATGAAAAAGAAGCTATTGAGTTTTGTATCAAATCTAAAATCATAACTATAAATGTAAAAATGTATTTTCGCATAACATTGAGAATTTACTCAAATATACGCATTTCCTACCCCCATTTCTATTAACCGATAATTCCGCTAATTAGCACTACTGCTAACTGCCTCCTGCCGCTGCCTACTCTTTCGTCATTACCCAAGAAGAAGGATATTTCGATTTAATGCTTTGCAATAAAGCAACAGCACTTTCTTTATCATTAAAACCTCCGGCGCTGACAACGTGTAATCCTTTTGCGTTTGTACCGCTAATACCGGCGCGTATGTTCTGATTAAATAATGTGTTTACGAATTTTTTTGCGTTGCCTTTAATGCTGAAACAGCCAACCACTACCTGATACTTTCCTGAAATTGTAATTTCGTGAGAGTAATGTTTTGAAACTGTATGAGATTCTGTTTTAACTGCGCTGATGTTTACAGCGACAGATTTGTTTTCGAATAAATTAATGGCCGCATAACCGTTTGCATCGACAACATAAGGCGTTGTGTTTTTTACTTCTATTTCGGTTAACTGCGAATTATAATTTAAAGGTGAATAAGAAATTTCATTATTTCCAAAACCAAAAACTTTAGAATAAGAAATGGTATTTGGTTTTACAAAATTAACTGCAAACAGAATTGCCATCCCTAAAACAGGAACACCAACTGCAATTGCCGCTATGCGTTTGTAATTTCTTTTTTTTAGTTGCGGAGTGATTTCTGCTTTTTCAAAACGATCTTTTGTTTCGATGGTTTTGTTTAGTTCTTTTTTATCTAGTTCTTTTAAAGTAATGCTGCTTAATCCAAAACTTTCAGTTAAAAAATTAATATCCGTTTTTGGCTCGAAACAAATATTTTTTTCGAAATCTAAAAAGAACAAACCTAAATTTTCAAATTCCAGACGATGTTTTGTATCTAATAAAACTTTGCAGTGCGCAGCGAATTCTTCAATATGTTTGTTGGCCTGATTAGAATCGCAATTAATTTTTTCTTTTAACCAGCTTGCTAAAACGCCATCGTTTTGTTTTAGCTGTATATTGAATAATATTTTTTTTGAAGGCGGATTTAATACTTCTTTATTTAATCCATAATGCGCTAATTGATTACGCGAAACAAAGCCGCCAAAACCCGGCACCACCACATAATCGTGATGATAAAGAAGTTCGGAAATACCGTTAATTATGGTTTTTTGTACGATCATTTTAAATGGATTCCAAAATTAGCATTTAATGTCAAATTTAGCCTTTAGCTGACTCAGATTCAACAATTTTTTTTACCATTTACGAGGTTAATTTCCTGTAAAATAGAAAAACTATGTTATTTTTGTGCCTCATGTTTTTTAACAGGGCCTATGCCCATATATTAGTTATTTTTACTTTATTGAGTTTGAGTGGGTTGGGGCAAACAAAGGAAGTTCATGACGCAAAAGCTATTGCTGCAAAAATGGTAAAAGCCATTCATGATGTCCAACGCTTAAAATATAATTTAAAAATTACTGAGCGTGGACGTAAAGGATATAATCATTACGAATCAGCTGTAAAATTGAACCGCAAACCCCGCAAAATTTATATTTATATTAAAGGTATTGAAGTGCTTTGGACAGCGGGAACCAATAACGGAAAAGCTTTAGTTAAACCAAATTCTTTTCCTTACTTCAATTTAAATCTAGATCCGATGGGTTCGCTGATGCGTCAAGACCAACATCACACAGTAAACGAAATGGGTTTCGATTATTTTGGAGGCATCATTGAATATTGCACGGAAAAATTAGGAGATAAAGTTGATCAATACTTTTCCCTCGATGGCGAAGAGCGTTACAATAATCGTCCCTGCTATAAATTAGTAATTAACAATAAAGATTTTGCTTATACCACGTATACAGTTGGCGAGAACGAGAACATTACATCGATTGCACGAAAACTTTTTGTGAGCGAATACATGATCATTGAATTAAATCCAAAGTTCAAAGATTATTTCGATATTCTTAAAAAAGGACAAGTCATTAAGGTTCCAAACTGGTACGCAAAGAATGTTATTATGTACGTTGATCAATTATATTTTATACCAATTGGTATAAAAGTATATGATGATAAAAGTTTGTATGAAGAATACAATTATTTTTTCTTGCAGGTGAATCCGGCCTTTGAAGAAGAAGAATTTACACGAAATTTTAAAGGTTATAAATTTTAACCTTCGTGTGATGCTCGGGCAAGCTCATCAGAACCACGACCTTGATATGCCAGCCACAAAAACAATGTATTGAAGTAAGCGTAAAAACTTGCACCCGCTTGCGTTTCAAGAGTATCTTCTGTTAGGAAAGAAATAATTGTTATGATAAAAAACATAAAGTAGAGTCCGTGTAATTTTTTTCTCAAGATCGTTATCGGATAAAAAAGGCTAAATAAAAAAATCATTAATCCAAAAATCCCGAAAGCCACGGTAATAGCTAAAAATTGGTTATGTGAACGCAAGCGCCATTCGTGCGAGAGATTTGTATTGGTACGGTAATATGCTTTATCAAAAGCTTTTTGTGCATCACCGGTACCAACTCCCATCCAAATATTGCGGTGAATAATATAAGCAGCCGCTTTCCAAAATTCAAATCGCATCAGCATTGTGTTGCCCGATGGGTTAGCACCATTTTTATAATCCTGATATTCCCACAAAAATTCCTTTACACGTTTTCGTAAAGCAGATGCATCCGCGTATTTGTAATTAGTAATTCCTTTTTCAATATTTTCTACATCTGTTTTATTTAATTGCATTAAGCCAACTGAGTCTTTGGTTAAACCTTTACTTGTCATATACCGGATCAATGTCCAAACAACCGGATTATTTTTTTTATCTTTTTGAATAATGCTAAGTTTACTTAATAAAGGCCAGCCGCTAGACAATTCCTGGTACTGAATATTGTATCCAACATAAAATCCATTTTCGGTATGTTTGTTATCTTTTACTTTAGCATAAGGTCTTCCATTCAGGGATTTTTGTTTTAGAGTATTAACTGTTGAAGTATCAATAAAATTACTTGCCTTCCACTCGCCATGGATAAACCAAAGTCCGGTCAATGCACCCGCAACCAATAATGAAAAACCAATTAATTTAATTTTTACACTTTGTTTAATAATGAGGTACAAAACAAAAATAACCGCCAGCAATCCAAACATAACTAAACCGGTTACAAAACTAAAAGCAAGCATGAACCAAAGGAGATACAAAATTATAAATACTGATAATGCTTTTATCCGGAAAGAATTTTGTTCCATAATAAAATAAACAAGTGTGCAAATACCCAAATTAATAAACAGACCGAAGCGGATATGCGAAATAAAACGGGATGCTTTGCGGATATCGAGCAGCACATGACTATAAGAATAATACACGCACCAAAATGAACTTAATACAATGCCGCTGACAAGCAAACAAAGTAATAAGTTAAGTTCTTTTTTATTTAAAGGTTTTGCTGAAAAGAAAACCAGCGGTAATAACATTAAAGGAATTTTGATCTTAATGTCGTGTAAACCTTCCTCAAGGTTTGAAGTGAAAATTAAACCTACCCAATGCATTAAAAAAACTGAACTTAAGATCCAGAATAATTTATGTCCTTTTAAAGTGTTCCATTTTTCTTTGTAATTTCCTTCAAATACCCAGTTCGAGAATAATATTATTTCGGGGATACTTGTTGGCACCGTGCCAAAGAGCATGCTGCCGGCCATTGAGCAAATGCCAAACAAAAAAATATATCTGTGTATAACGGGAGAAAACACTTAATTATAAACGTAAAATTGAGATATAAATTATGTAAAATAAAAGAAATAACTAAAGCGCTTTAGCAGAGGTAAAAGAATGTACGAACAATATGCTGTTTTTATTTTTTATTTAAAAAAGCGAACCTTTTTAAAAACGACCTCGTACAAGTAAGTAACAAACCCTAAAACAACCCGGAACCCCCGTCAAATCAAGCTTTGGCATGGGCTGGTAAAAAAGCAAAGACGAATATATCAATTTATTTATTACTTATTATCCCGAGGGGAAGCCTTCGCCTAAAAATTAAAATAAACATGGAAACATTAACTTATTTAAAACTTATTTGTTATGAAAACAAAAATTTACCTATCAACATTGTTGGCACTTACCATTCAGGTAATGGTAAACGGCCAAACACAAGGGAACCAAGCATCACAAAATAAACTTGGTGTAATTTTAAGACATAACACCTTTGGTGTTAATAAAATTGAAGCCGCGCAGCCAAAAATTGTTGTCACAAAAGACAACGTAATTGTAAAAACTGTACTAATTGCAAATTCATCACCATCATTACCTCCAACCTTAAAACAACAAACTGATGATTTAGTTCTTAAATCAAATGTTTTAAGGGAAGCAGCTCAAAAAACAAACGGAATGACAAAAAAAGAATTAATGGCCGAAGCCAATGAGTTGTACGTTCAGGCAGAAACAATGTTAATTAATGCGCTTGAAGTATCAGGGCAAAAAAACAATGAAACCTATACTTTAAACAAAGCCAACATTAATCAATTACTTGGAATTGTAAACATCAGCGCATACGCAGGTAAAGAAGCTCAAAGCTTAATTTCAGATGCAAGCATGAACATACGTTTAGCAACAGAAATGCGCGAAGAAGCCAATGCCATGCCAACCATTGAAAGTAAATTAGGAAGCATGAGTAACGCCGATGAAAAAGAAGTTTTAGCCTTAGGCGATCAAAACCAGGTAATTCATATATTAAAAACTTACGCCGCCAACTTAGCCGCAGGAATTGATCTCAGCAGCTACGCGGCAAAATAACCATGAAGCAGAACCATTTCGCTTCATAACTATTGGAAGCAGATTTAGTTCTCTTTAAAAAACATTGCGAGGCCGACCACAGTGCTACTTCGTAATAATTCCATCCCATAAACTAAAAAATCCCGGCGTTCTGTCGGGACTTTTTATTGTGTTTGTTTTTATTTGTTAGTTTGCGTAATCAGAAATAAATTGGATGCGAATCAATCTGATCTCTTCTTCAGAATAATCGCCTTCGCCTAATTCTTTTAAAGCTTCGGTAACGCTATCGGTTTGCGATTCTTTAAAATATTCCATCGCTTCATCACGCTTATCTTCATCCATCATATCATCCAAATAATATTTAATGTTTAATCTGGTACCTGATGCAACAATTGTTTCCATTTCGGTGATCAGATCATTCATTTTAATGCTTTTTGATTTGGCCATATCTTCCAAACGGATTTTGCGATCGACATTTTGTATGATATAAACTTTTAAACCTGATTTATTCACAACAGATTTAATAACCATATCGCTCGGACGTTCGATTTCGTTCTCATCAACATATTTTTTTATCAGATCAATAAATGGTTTACCGTATTTTGTAGCCTTACCTGCTCCTACTCCCGAAATTTTTGTCAATTCTTCCATGGTGATCGGATATTGAATTGACATTTCTTCTAATGAAGTTTCCTGGAAAATAACGTAAGGCGGTAATGCTTTTTGTTTTGCGATCTTCTTTACAAGGTCTTTTAGCATTGCAAATAAAATTTCGTCGGCTGCGCTGCTTCCTTTGCCGCCACCCATAATAAAATCATCCTCATCCGATTTATCAGTGTTGTTGAAATCATGATCTCGTGTAAATTTAACGCTGTGCGGTTTCTTTAAGAACGCATGTCCTTTATCAGTTACTTTTAATAAACCATAATTTTCAATATCCTTAGAAAGATAGCCATTCACAATTCCTTGACGTAAAACCGCGTTCCAGAATTTATCTGTGTTATCATCTTCCATTCCTTTACCCCAAACTTCAAGATCATTATGCTTGTATGATTTCGATGTTGCGGTTAAAGTTCCCATCAAAACATTAATTACATCTTTAATTTTATGTTTTTCTTTTACTTCTAAAACAGCTTGAATAGCTAAAGCCAGATCTTATTTTGCTTCAAATTTTTGTTTTGGATGACGGCAATTGTCACATTGTTCGTTACAATGTTTTTCATTGAACTCATCACCAAAATAATGTAAGATAAATTTACGGCGGCACGATGAAGTTTCGGCAAAAGCTGCAGTTTCGCTCAACATTTGTTTTCCTATTTCCTGTTCGGCCACAGGTTTATCTTTCATGAACTTCTCGAGCTTAATGATATCATCGTAGCTGTAAAATGTAATGCAATTACCTTCTCCCCCATCGCGGCCTGCACGGCCTGTTTCCTGATAATATCCTTCAAGAGATTTTGGAATATCGTGATGTATCACGTAACGTACATCCGGTTTATCAATTCCCATTCCAAAAGCAATGGTGGCAACAATCACATCAATTTGCTCCATCAAAAATGCATCTTGAGTTCCTGCACGTTCTTTTGCATCGAGTCCGGCGTGATAAGGACGTGCTTTAATTCCATTTACTTTTAATGCTTGTGCGATCTCCTCAACTTTTTTACGGCTTAAACAATAAATAATTCCGGATTTACCGGTATTTTGTTTTACATATTTTATAATTTCTTTTATTACGTTTTGTTTCGGGCGTACTTCATAATATAAATTAGGACGGTTAAAAGATGATTTGAAAACATTAGCACTACCCATGCCAAGATTTTTTTGAATATCCTGTTGTACTTTAGGTGTTGCTGTAGCAGTAAGCGCCATCACACAAACATTTCCCACTTTATCTATAATAGGACGCAAGCGGCGGTATTCGGGACGGAAATCATGTCCCCACTCAGAAATACAATGTGCTTCATCAATTGCGAAAAAAGAAATTTTAAATTCCTCGAAAAATTTTATGTTCTCTTCTTTGGTTAAAGTTTCCGGGGCAACATATAATAATTTTGTTTTTCCTGAAATAACATCCATTTTCACTTTTGTTATTTCGCTTTTATTTAAAGAAGAATTTAAAAAATGTGCAATTCCGTTTTCATCACTAAAACCGCGGATAGCATCCACCTGGTTTTTCATTAAAGCAATTAAAGGCGATACTATAATAGCAGTACCCTCACTTACTAATGCCGGCAACTGGTAGCATAATGATTTGCCTCCACCGGTTGGCATAATAACAAACGTATCCTTGCCTGCCAAAACGCTTTTTATGATTTTCTCCTGGTTTCCTTTAAAACCTTCGAAGCCAAAAAAGCTCTTTAGTGTTCCATGTAATTCTTTTGTTCCTAGCTCGGCAATCATTCGTTTAATTGATTAAAAGTGCATATATAGTGAGTGAGTAAAATAGTCCCTTAGTATAAAGATATACAAAAAAAAATCTTTTATGCAAAACTTTTTGATTGATTGACCCCGTTTTTGGACAAATAATGCAAAAAGGGGCATAGAATTTTTTGCGGCCTAGAGATTTAGGTCCATTTTCCGATAAAACCGTAATAATATCCCGGTGCAGATTATTGCAAAGATAATTCCGGTTATGGTGCCCGGACCAAGGTCGTTTATGAGAATAAGGAAGATGGTTTTAACAAAGAAAATAAATAAGAACACCTGTACGCCCCATTGTTTCATATGCCATAATCCAATGTAAGATATGAAGCTGCATGCCACGATAAAACCATAAAGTGCAGGGACAAAATCTCCCAGTTTCTTAACTGAAGGCGAGAAAACAGCCGGAAACGTAAATACGATCGATATAAAACCGAGGATACAAATAATAGTTATGATCTTGGGTCTTTCCATTAATTGCTTCTGATGGCTTCTACAGGATCTAATTGAGATGCGCTATATGCAGGAACGAAACCGCTTATAATGCCAATTAAAACCGAAATGGTAATACCTAAAATGATGTTTGATTGACTGAGTGAAATTTCCATTGAAATATTTCCCTTAGCCGCTAAAGTAATGAGCCAGGTGAGAACTAAACCCAGCACCCCTCCAATCAGTGATAAAAAAACCGATTCACTTAAAAACTGCATCAAAATAAAATAATTTTTTGCGCCTAGTGATTTCTGGATGCCGATCATGCTTGTTCGTTCTTTTACCGATACAAACATAATATTGGCAATACCAAAGCCTCCAACTAAAATCGAGAAGCCTCCAATTATCCATCCTGCAATGCCAATAATGTCAAATACAGGATCGAAGCCTTTGCTTATTAAATTATTTTCATTCAATGCAAAATTATCATCGGCCATTGGTTTTAAACGGCGCACGCCGCGCATGATTCCTGATAACTCATCGATCATTTGCAAATTCGTAATTCCGGGCCGTGCTTTAACTGCAATATATGGATCACTGTTTTCCGATTTAATATCTAATATCAATTTGGCAAAATGAAAAGGGATCACTACCTGATTATCCATAGTATTGCCCAGCATACTCTCGCCTTCTTTTTTAAATACGCCAATAACATAAGCTTTTCGTCCTGCAATTTTTATTTCTTGTCCAATAGGATTTGGATTATTAGGAAACAAACCATCCGCAACACTGCTTCCAATAACAGCAACACTGTTACCGGCATTCACTTCGTTCTCTGTAAAATAACGGCCATTGGGTATTTCGAACGATTTTATTTTGTAGTAATCATACGAAACACCGCTTACAACTGCATTTTCAACAATATTACTTTTGTGTTTTATGTTACGCCGCGCACCAATACGGAAAGCAACACCTTCGGCAGTTTTAGATTTTTTTTGGATATCGAATAATTCATCGTATTTCGGAATTGGACGGTTCATGTATTTCCACCACGGATAATCTGGACCAAATGTCCACGGCCATTTTTGCACAAACACAACATTATCGCCCAAACTTTGAATGCTTTTACGAACGTTACTTTCTAAACTATCTACAATAGTGAAAACAACAATGATGGCAAAAATACCAATGGTAATTCCGAGCAAACTTAAAAAAGTGCGGAGCTTGTTTGCATTTAGCGAATGTAAAGCAAAAATCACGCTTTCTTTAAAGAGGGTAAAAAATACCATATCCCAAAGTTAAGCCTTAATATGATCGATACTGAAGAAAGTGATTAAAGGTTATTTTTTGATGTAGGTTACTATGGCTTGTTTTTAGGTGGGCCAAAAGCCCCGCGTTCTTCCTGCTTTTTGCGCTGGTAGCGGCGTGTAAGATACATGGCGGCTCCAATAAGGAACACAAAGAAAAAATAAATGGCTGCATCCTTATCGCCTTGAATTAAAAAATAAACGGTGACAATTACTGCAAAAGCTGCTGTAACTAACCAAAGATATTCTAATGCTTTAAATATTTTTCTGTTATCCATAATTATAGATCGCCGTTATTGAGGTGAATGGTGCCTGTAACTTCTTTTATTTTGTATTGGGTCAGATCTTCATTGCTTTCGAAACCTTTACCCATGATGATTTCTTTTCCGGTTGTTATTTTTACAAATGCTTCTGAGCTGATCTTTTTTGTGACTTCATCCCAAACTAAATGTTCAGTATTTAATTTTTCGCCGTTTTTATTTAATACTTCAACATTGTATTTTACTTCCATCCGCTTGCGGCCCGGATAATGAATGCCGTAATTCGCTTTTAATGTGGCCTCCAGTTTTTCGGTTTTATCATAAAATTTCATAGTTAATCCGTTGGGTAAAATAGTAAATGGTTCTTTCACATTTTTATCGTAGGTGAGCATTTTACCTGCCTTCATTACCATTTTTAATTGGGCCGAATCTGTATAAATCATGGTAATGCCTGTGCCTGTTTGGGTGGGAGATAGTTTTGGAGCAGTAAGGGCCATGATATCCTCGCGTTTATTCTGACAAGAAAGTAGTAAGGTGCAAACCGTTAGTACAGAAAATATGAATTTCAGGCTCGGCATGCATAAAAATTTAATCGTAACGGAATTTTGTGAACCATTT
>DATMPR010000151.1:0-5049 GCA_035567575.1 Bacteroidia bacterium | reverse complement strand
AATAGAAAAACCCCACCGCAGCAAGGATTTCAATAATACTAAATATCCAGACAATCTTTGCTGAAAAGACTTCTGATTTAGCCCATTCTGTACTTAGTTTTAGTATATCCATTGAGGGGTTTTAATACAAATCTAAGTATTTAGTACGATAGTATATTTGCTGTAAAGGCCGCATTTCATTTGCTATAAAGGCCACTTTTACAATGATTTAGAGTGCTTAAAAAATAGTAGTTTTGTATTACTACGGCAGAAAGAAAAAAATTATGTCTTCAAAACAATTCGGTGGAAGAATATCAAAGCAATGGAAATCTGTTTATCAGTTATCACCAAACTGGAAAGATGGTTCATTTAAAAACTTAACCAAAACTCAAACGGGAGTTGACTGGAAATTAATTCCCGGTATTTTGTGTAAGCAGATTAAAGGTCACAAAGAAGGCAATCCAAAACCACGCATTCCAATAGCACCATTCGATAAAACTAATTTTCTGAAAGGATCAGAGAAAGCTAAATTTATTTGGTATGGACATTCCGTGATATTGATGCGATTAAATAACCAAACTATTCTAATTGATCCCATGCTTGGCGATGATGCGTCACCTATTGCTCCCAAAAAAACAAAACGCTTTTCGGATAATTCATTAAATCTTATCGCAGATTTACCGGAAATAGATCTGATGGTATTAACGCATGACCATTACGATCATTTGGATTACGAAAGTATTAAGAGGTTAAAATCAAAAACCAAACACTATTATGTAGCATTAGGTATAAAGCGTCATTTGATTCGCTGGGGGATTGATGAAAAAAATATTGAAGAGTTTGATTGGTGGGACGTAAAAACTTTTAACGGTATTGATATTACTTTCACACCTACGCGACATTTTTCAGGAAGAGGTATTAGCTCATTAGCAAAATGTTTGTGGGGAGGTTGGGTATTTAAGACTGCAACGGAAAATATTTGGTTCAGCGGAGATGGCGGATACGGCGATCACTTCAAGGAAATTGGTAAACGATTAGGCCCGTTTGATTTTGCAATGATGGAATGCGGGCAGTATTGTGTTGATTGGCCACAAATACACATGTTTCCAAACGAATGTATACAAGCCGCAATTGATGCAAAAGTAAATGTGGCCATGCCTGTTCATTGGGGAGGTTTTAATCTTTCGTATCAACATGCATGGTTTGAGCCTGTAGAAGATTTTGTCAAGTATGCACATAAGCAGTCATTAAATTATATAACGCCATCAATAGGCGAAATATTTAACCCAATGACCACTACTAAACAGTGGTGGATAAAATACAAGTAACATTTATTATATGTCAGAATCAAATCCCAATTTCCGGTTAGAGACGTTTTGTGACGGAATATTTGCAATTGCAATTACATTATTGATCATTGAGATTAAAGTGCCACCTGTAAGTACAGTGCATACAAAAGCGGAATTATGGACAGCATTTGCTCATGAGCTACCCTCCTGGTTTGCATTTTTGCTTAGTTTTATTGTTCTCTTAGTAACATGGGTAGGTCATTGGCATACATTTAAATTAATTGGCAAATCATCTCCTAAATTTACATATGCCAATGGATTGTTAATGTTATCTGTTGTATTGGTACCGTTCATCACGGCTGCGGTAGCAGAATATCTGAATAGTGCTGACAGCGATTTAGCCCAACCTGCCGTTACCTTATATTGTGCAGTGATCCTGTTAAATAATTTTGCATGGAATTTAATGCATTACGTCTACTTATTTTCGGAAGCATTAGTTAAGCCAAACGTGAATATTAAAAAAGCAAAGAAGCAAGCTGTGTATTCGCGTTATATGTTTGTTTTGTACGGGTTCACTTTTATTTTATCATTTTGGTTCCCTTTAGTTTCTTTTACAATAATTGCTTTATCATTTCTGATGTGGTTGGTTCAGGGCATAGCCATTAAAGAAGAAAAAATGACGATGTAGTTTGATATTTCAAAAGCCCGCCTGCGTCTGCTTTCAAATTACTAAGTGGACACACCTTCTACAATTACCCCATTATATACAGCACCTTTCAATCTGTGTTGTGCTGCTTCTTGATATGCAGGGCTATTATACCAAGCCTTAGCTATTTCAATTGATGGAAATTCAGCAATTACAACTCCTTCTACAGGTGTGCCTTCTAATACTTCCTGTTTGCCATAAGCTGCTAAAACTTTAATAGGATAGCCTTCAAAAGTAGCTCTGATCTTTTTCCAATAAACTTCCAATTCTGCTCTGTCAAGTGTCTTTTCTCTTGTGAAAATTAAATATGCTGCCATTTTCTATTTTTATTTAATACAACTATTTTTACCTCTAACGCTTTATCATTTTATCCTGTACAATTTTTTTGATGACCGTATCCCGAAGATTTTGGCTGATGGTTATTTTTGCTTCACCAATGTTTATCATATTGCCTTCGATGCTTTTTATTTTAAGAACATTAACTATAAAAGATTTGTGTACTTTGATGAATATGTCCGGAGGCAATTGCTCTTCGAGACTTTTTATCGTTATATACACCATCAATTTTTTTGAGTTTGTATAAAGCATTACGTAATTCAGCATAGCTTCTGCGTATAATAAATCGTTGTAAAATATTTTTTCAATTTGATTATCGCATTTAACGAAAAAATGATCGTCATTTTTTTGAGCCTTAACCGATACTTTTTGTTTCGACTCCTGAAATTTCAAAGCTTTATTACAAGCTTTAAGAAATCTGTCAAACGCAATTGGTTTAACTAAATAATCCAAAACGTCAAGACCGTAGGCTTCAACCGCGTGTTCAGCATAAGCGGTAGTCATAATAACACTGGCGGTTGTATTTGAATTTTTTAGAAAATCTATCCCGTTTATTTTAGGCATATTAATATCTAAGAAAATGAGATCGACGGTATTCTCGTTTAAAAGCGACATAGCCTTCAAAGGATTTTCTGCCTGACCAATTAATTCCAAGAAATCTATATCTTCTATAAATTCTTTCAGCACTTTTCGTGCAATAGGTTCGTCATCTATGATTATGCATTTCAATTTCATCCTAAGTCAATAATTAAATTTGTTTCATAAAAACCGTTTTCATTCCTTGATGTAAGTTCGTATTTATTCGGGTAAGACAACTCTAATCTTCTTTTCAAATTTGTTATACCGATCCCTCCCGAATTTTCAACTACCGGGGGTTGTTGACGTTCAGTTGTGTTAGAGAAATAACCGTGTAGCATTTTGTCTTTAGAAAAAAGTTTAATTACAATTATATTTTCCTTCTCAGTAGAATTACTAACAAATTTAAAAGCATTTTCGATTAAGACAACTAACAATAACGGTACAATTTCTAAGCCGCTATCAATGTCTTTAATTTCGAGATCTACCTTAAGGCTTCCTTCTTTTCGTAATTGCTGAAAGGCTATATATTTTCTTATGTAATCAATTTCCTTTTCCAAACTGATTTTTTCCACGGAGCAATCATATAGTTGATACCGTAATAACTCCGAAAATTGTAATAATATATTTCTTGCAGGTTGATTGTGCTTATCAATATATCCGTATATAGTATTTAATGAATTAAACAGCGCATGAGGATTTATTTGGGCCTTTAAAAAATTCAATTCGTTTTTAACTCTTTCCTTTTCCATCACATCCAGTTGCTGCTGATTTTGCATTCTGTCAAGGATCATCTTACCTATTGTAATAACCTGAATCCAAATTGTAATGTTTAAAATGGAGTTAAAATATAATGTACTGAAATCAGAATTTTGCAGATTGTGAAAAAAGTAACGATTCATTTGAGCAGCCACCAACGCGCGAAGGAAAGCGGAAAAGGCAATTAAAATTATAGAGGTTAAAACAAAATAAAAGTATTTTCTTTTTTGTAAGAACTTCGGAATAATAAAATAAGTAATTATATAATAATCCAAGGTGATGAAAATCAAATAGCAAAATTCAATCGTCATTGTTTTGGTTATAGAAACAGAATAGCTGCGAAAAACCGCGATCCAGAGCAAGTAAATGCCCAACCAAAATAGAATGTGATATATAGGATTAGCCTTTTTCATTAGTGTATATCAAAGGTAAATTATCTGTAGAAAATAAAAGGCATCATTACATCAAATGAGGGAAATTCTTGATAAAATGGTGTTTTATCAAGGAATTCCTTTGCTTGATGTAAAAAATTATTAAAAGGATCTTAATGCCTATAAGTTTGTTGTATTATTTATTAACCATTTAAAACTATAAAAATGAAAAAAATCATCACGTGGTTATTTAACCCTCCGGTAACCGGACAATCTTCAATTCTAATTATACGCCTAATGGCAGGGGGCGTATTTTTTTGGGAGGGCATTTTAAAATTCGTCTATGTAAATCAAGGCGTAGGAAGATTTACTAAATTGGGTTTTGCTTTCCCGGAAGTTACGGCTCACTTTGTTGGTGCCGCAGAAATAATTGGGGGTTTACTTTTATTATTCGGACTTTTTACGAGAGTTACGGCTTTTTACTTTGTTCTTGAAATGATCGTTGCAATTCTAACCACAAAAATTGCTTTATATTTAGGTACAAGCCCTTTGCCTTTACCACCTGCCCCGCCACAAAATGGTATATGGGCTGTTCTCCATGAAATACGATCTGATTATGCACAAATTCTTACTTGCCTTTTCCTTTTATTGGAAGGTGCTGGCAGAAGATCGATTGATTTTATTATTGCTACTTCAAAAAAGGTATATAGTATCGATGAGAAATGATTTTTTAATCCCAAAATAAATGAAAAATGAAAGTAAATTTCTTGATTTGATCATCTATGCTATTGTCATAACAATAATTTCTTATTTTATACTCTAAAGGTTAAAAGGGAATCCCTTTTTCTATATTTTTCAGTACCCATTAACAATATTTTCGCATACAAAATTCTTATATTTGGACTGAATTTAAGTTAAGAAAAAGAGCAGAAAACATGAATGAGCGTATAGAGAAAATAAAAAGGGCGATAGAACCTTTAAGACAACAGATTATTAATCATAAAGTATATTCAATAATAAATGATAAAGACGA
>DATMPR010000150.1:0-6421 GCA_035567575.1 Bacteroidia bacterium | reverse complement strand
TTTTTTCATCCGCAAAGTAATTCAATGCCGGGAACACAATTACATAATTTAGCAGTTGAGGTAAATAAACTTGGAAAAGATGATTTAGTAAAAGTAATTATTCTGAAAAGCGAAGGCGAAAAAGCATTTTGCGCGGGCGCAAGTTTTGATGAATTGATCGCGATTAAAGATATAGATACGGGAATAAAATTTTTCTCAGGTTTTGCCGCTGTAATTAACGCGATGCGTAAAGCGCCAAAGTTTGTGATCGCGCGCGTGCAGGGAAAAGCAGTTGGCGGCGGAGTGGGAATTGCATCCGCAGCGGATTATACATTTGCACTTGATGCAGCTTCCGTAAAATTAAGCGAACTCGCTGTTGGCATCGGACCGTTTGTTGTTGGTCCGGCTGTTGAACGCAAAATTGGTAAATCTGCTTTTTGTCAGCTTACCATTGATGCTACCGAATGGCAAACCGCGCAATGGGCAAAAGAAAAAGGTTTGTACGCTGAATTATTTTCTACTGCAACAGATATGGATAAAGCCATTGAAACTTTAGCTGCAAAATTAGCTGGCAGCAATCCTGAAGCAATGGCTAAATTGAAAAAAGTAATGTGGGAAGGCACCGAAAATTGGGACAGCCTGTTAATTGAACGCGCCGGCATGAGCGGAACTTTAGTGTTATCAGAATTCACGGTTAACGCAATTAATAAATTCAAGACCAAAGCATAATTTTTTATGCGATCCATTATTTTATTACATGGCGCCATTGGATCGAAAGATCAGTTAGAACCATTGGCAAAAGAACTTTCTTCTCATGGTTATCAAACTTATTCACTGAATTTTTCGGGACATGGACAAACTCCTTTTCAAAACCAATTTAGCATTCCGCAATTTGCTGATGAATTAAAATTATTTATTGAGAAAAATAATTTGGACAAACCCAATGTGTTCGGTTATAGCATGGGCGGCTATGTGGCTTTGTATTTAGCATCGGAACAAAACATTTTAGGAAATATAATTACACTCGGGACAAAATTTGAATGGAGTCCTGAAATTTCAGCGAAAGAAATAAAAATGCTGGATGCAAAAAAGATCCTTGAAAAAGTTCCCGGTTTCGCTGAGGCTTTACAAAAACGACATGGCAATAACTGGCAATTACTTTTGCAAAGAACAGCTGAGATGATGACAGATCTTGGAAATAATAATTTATTGAACCGGAATTCATTTTCTAAAATAAAAAACAAAGTACTTATTGGTTTGGCGGATGGAGATACAATGGTTAGCGTAGAAGAAACCGATAACGCCGCTTCTAAAATAATTGCTGCCAAACGTTATACACTTCAAAATACAAAACACCCAATTGAAACTGTGAAGCTTGTTGTTTTAGCAAATGTTGTTAAACAATTTATCCCTTAAGCTGTTAAAGCCAAAACTGAAAAGCAAAGTGACGTTGATAGGTAGGCTTAAAGAAATAAAATCGTAAAGTTCACCACGATTTTTTTAGTTAACACAGGTTTTTTTATTTAAGAGAATTGTTGTATTGCCGCTTAACCCCGGAGGGGTTAAATGTTTGTAACCCGGGATGAAATCCCGGGTAAAATAACATCTCTAGTTCTCCGCCCGAATTTTGCGCGCAGTGCAAAAGAGTTGGGCCTAATTGAGAAGCGTTGCTCTTCGAAGCTCACTAAGTGTGCTCACGGTACATAGGCGCAAGCGCCCTATTTCTCCTTTCTTTTCTTTCTTGACAAAGAAAAGAAACAAAAGAAGGTCAAGAAAACTCGATTCTCCGCACATGGCTCCGTGCCTAGCACGAGTTTTCAAGCTCACCCACGCGGCGTTGAATTTTGGTTGTGCGTTGGATGATGGTTTTTTATTGTACTTTTAATTATGAAAGAAAAATTATTTCCAAAGGGCGACAAAGCCTCACCGGATTATTTTGTTGGTGAGGCGTGGATAAATGTATTAGTAGGAGCGACTGACGCATCGCTTGATTGTGTTGTAAATGATGTTGTATTTGCACCCGGTGCGAGAACCAATTGGCACACTCATTCCGGCGGACAGATCTTAATTTGTACTGATGGTACCGGGTACTATCAGGAAAAAGGAAAACCAATTCAGTTGCTCAACAAAGGAGATGTGGTAAAGATCCTTCCCGGATTTGAACATTGGCATGGCGCTTCACCTGATAGTTGGTTTACACATATTGCGATCAATCCAAATACAGGAAAGGGAAGCGTGAACTGGATGGCAAAAGTGACAGACGAACAATACAAGGATCTGTCTTCAGTCAAATAAAATAGTTGCCATTTTTCTGAATTCTTTAGCGCAAAAACCTGAAACCATTGTTGTTGTTGTCGTATAAACAACTCTTGTTACAACAAGAGTGGGGAGAATCAAAGATATTAATCCGTAAATTTGAACCCATGATGACGCGGAAAGAATTATTTAAATATATCCAGCAAATAAATGATCCTGTTGAGGATTATGGGAAGATATTGAGTAACCTTCATTACACCCATTTCAATTTAATGGATAAATATAAAAAGATCATGGAGTCTTATGATCTTACCTTTACGCAATCCAATGTATTGGGAATTATTGTGCATGCTTATCCGAAGCCGCTTTCGCTGGAGGAAATTAAGAATATGGTATTGGAACCGAATTCGGATGTATCGAGAACCGTTGTGCGTTTAACAGAAAGAGGTTATGCGGAAAAAGTTCCCAATAAACTGAACCGACGTAAAGTTTGTATTAAGGCCACTCAGAAAGGATTAAAGGCCGCTCAAAAAATGTCTGCCGATGGGAAATTCAAGGTGTTTACCAAAGACCTTTCCCTAAAGGAGGCTAAAACTCTGATCATCATTTTGAATAAATTGAGAAAAAAAGTCTGATCTTTTTAACAAGTGTCGTTTGTATTTTTATTATAAAGCTTTACATTTGTTGCACCAATAGTCCAGTTACTGGTTCTACAACAAATGGAAAAGATAAGTGTAAACGAACAATTATTCAAGTTCAAATACCTCCCTCAATTCGCAGAGTATATTCTCAAAAACAAATTAGAAGAATTCGTAACCGTTGGCATACGTTTAGCAAGAGAGCTTGAGTTGCCGATGATGAAACCATTAGCCAAGTTTCCTGAAAACGAACTTATTAAATTAAGTATTGAATCCACTAAAAGAATTTTAAAAGCTTTAAGTGAAAATAATATTACACCTTTAATAGAAGAGAATTTAAATAACTGGGTAACTAACAATATTCAGTACCTCGATAAATTTGATGTTGCTGCCGAGGACCTCACCCTCGCTTATCATATCCGGCGAAAAGTATTTTATTATTTCCTTTACGGGTACACGCAGAGCGCTCCTATACAACTCTCTATTGTAAACGAAGTTGATGTTTATTCTTCAATGGAAGAATTGATCTCGCTGCGGGTTTATTTTAATCTTCAAAAAGAAAAAGCGGAGACGAAGTAAGTTTTTTATTTTGCAATTACATGGTTTAGTATTCTCTTGCATCTCTTAAAGAAATCTGTCTTTTAGGATCCTTGTTTTTTTATCAATGTAGGCAGATAACTCTACAGTAAATACACTTAAGGATTGTGCGGCGCGCTTTATAAACTGTACTAATATTTTGGAACTTGCAGATAATTTCACCCGGTTTAATAAACCGGAAATTCCCTGGATGTGGGCAATAGACGACCTGACCTTATGAGATATAATAAAACTCATTTCTTCGAGCCAGGTTTTGTATTCCTTTTGATGTTTTTTTAATTTTTCAAGTTCTTTCTTAACATCCAGTAATTCCTTTGTTAATCTTACCTTTTCGCTAATACCTTGAACATCTGTTTCCATGGTTGGTTTAATTATATACGAAATTGCAGAATGTAATTGAGTGATGTTTATACAATTCAGGTTAGTCGTTGTATAATTCATGGGTTTTGTGATGATTTACATTAACGCAGCCGCGGGAATTCTTTTCTCCATTGTTAAAATCGTTAATGCAGGCGCGAGTTTTACTTTGGTAGTTGCAAGAATATACGTTGCAGGCCTAAGAACACTCGTTGCGGTAACTAACTTTCTTTTTGCGGAGGCGGGAATGCGAAGAGAAGTTAGGGGGATTGAAAGTTTGGAGTGCATCCACTTGGGCGGACCGCGCTAACGGGTAAGTAGGTTCTTGAGTTTAGTTTTCAAAAGAAAAATTTGCAAATTTCATATTTTTGTGATTATTGAAATAATCGCATTATAATATTTGACTAATTTTGTAAACAAAATAGTATCCGATATTGACATACCACAAACCGACATTTGATTTATCAAATGGGCTACGGTCCGAAAGAGTTACTTATTTTAAGTGGCTCTTTCATTTTGATTAAAAGTGTAAGTTTTTTTTCAATTTCAGACAATGATAATTATCTGGTTCTAATTTAAGGCCACTTTTAATTGCTTTAATTGCATTTGCTTTGTCGTTAATATGAAGATTAAGCCAAGCCAATTGTGAAAAATTAGAAGCTTTTCCAGCTTGTAAAGCAATTTTCTTATTAAAAGAAGAAATAATTCTTCTAACCATAATTTCTTTTTCAGAAACAGATGAAAAATGATGTGTAGAAAGAATAGCATTAATTCTGTCAATACTAGCGTTTATTTGTTCAATCGGAGTTATCGATAACTCACAAATTTCAGTTAAGGCGTGAATCTCACCGTTCAAATCTTTTTGTTTCGAATATAACAAAGAGAGACGTTGCCAATTAGTTAACTTCTGATAATCATCTTCTGTAAATTCTAAATAATTTTGAAGTGCCTCTATGGCTTTATTTAATTTATTTTCTTCTTCATAAAGAGAAGATAAAGTTAACCAAGCATACGGATATTTTCTACATATAAATTCAAGAATTGGAATGTAGTTTTGCAAATCGTCTTTTCCAGTACTGACTCTTTTAGCAATATCTCTAAAAAATTTAATTATGCGAGGTTCAATGCCTAAATGAATTTCTGTATTTAGGCCTACACCAAAAGTATGAAGAAGTCGTGTATCAGCCTCTATGGCTGTTTTCATTGGGCTTACAGTCAGTTTTTTCTTACCAAAAACGGATGCTGATAAAGGAACCGAAATAAATAACATTCCATCCTTATCAGATTTATTAATTTCAATTAAAGAAGATCTATGTAGTTCCTCGATTGCTTTTTCTACATCCATCGGTTCATTATCTTCTCTCATTAATACAGCTTCAATTGCAAGTTGAGGGATAGTAGAGCGCCAATTAGATAATGTTAAAAAGACTCTTTTAGCAGCTGGCGTTAAACCATTAAAAGTTCTTTCAAATAATGCAGTAAGAATTTCATCTTTTCCAGCAACTATCCGTTTTATTTTACCCACTTTGCCTTCTTTTGCTACCTCTCCTAATAACACCTTGATTACATAAGGATGACCATCCGATTCATTATACAATTCGTCCAAGTATACAGTTGAATTAATAAGGTGGCTAATATTTAGCAATTGAGCAGTTAAATCAACTAATTGTTGGAACTCTGTTGGGTTCATTCCTGAAACCTCAATTGGATAATCGGCTTTGAATTCTCGAAATCTCGATGTAATTAGAATCTTATTTGGTGTTCGGATAAACGTATCTAACCATTGAAATAAATCAATTGGATTTTTTACAGTTTCAAAATTATCAAATATGAATAAGATCGGGCCAATTGAACTAATATTAAATTCCTTTTCAATAAAAGTTTTGGGTTTAAATCCTTTTTCTTTGGATTCTTTTGGCTCGACAAGTCTCACGAATTCTTTAGCGATATCATCTTCACTTAACACATGTGGTTTTACTGGTTTTGCTCCTTCCATTAATAAATCAATATCCCTAGCGCTAAACCAAAGGATCGAGCTAAACCTATTTTCTTTACATAATTCTTTCAAAACAGAAATTGCTAAAGAAGTTTTTCCTATCCCGCCACGTCCAGTTAATGTTACGATTGGGTGCCTATCATCCAGAAGAATATTTTTTAATTCATTTTCAAGTTGAATCCTTTTTATATATGACTGCTGAGTACTTGGTAAATTAGTAAAAACATTTCCTAATAAGTCTAATTTGCCAATTCCTTCGGTTTCGCTTGATGGTAAATCACCGGGAGGAGTTAGATAAGACGATGCGTCGACATAATCTTTACTTCCAGTAATGTATGAAAGAACCTCATATTTCTTGCTGGAAAAACCGCCATTTGGGAAGAAAAAATCTACTAAATCTGAATTAGAATTCATTAGTTCAACTTTTGTGGGCTTATTCAAATAAATATGAATACCATTATCAAAGTTTTGATTTCGGTCAGCTCTTAAATAATGAAAACTTGGAGCATTCTCAGAAATATCAGATACTTTATATTTACCAGAAAGATTTCTATGAAGATAGGCCCATTGAACTTCAGTAAATAGTTTGTAATTCTTG
>DATMPR010000149.1:0-7053 GCA_035567575.1 Bacteroidia bacterium | reverse complement strand
AATTAATCCCAATAAGCATGAATATAAGCTTACCTAAAGCCAACTATCACATAAAAAGGAAGATTTTTGAATCTTTAGATAGTTTAAAACAGGGATTTATATCTGTTTTTAAAAGCAAAAAACCCCAATAATATCACTATTACTGAGGTTTAGTGGGCCCACTTGGGATCGAACCAAGCACCCACAGATTATGAGTCTGTTGCTCTAACCGAATGAGCTATGGGCCCGTATTTAATAATAAATGGCTTTTGCGCCTTGCGAAACGGATTGTAAAAATAGATATTTGCATAGATATTACAAACTTTTATGCAGGGTATCCAGAATGTTATTTTCGATTTAGGAGGAGTTATCATTAATCTTGATGCAACCCGCACTATAAGCGCATTTAACAGGATCAGTCAGATACCATTTCAGAACATTTACACCCAAGCTAAACAAGACGAAATTTTTAGTTTATTGGATACAGGAAAAATTTCTACTCTCGATTTTTTAAATGAGGTAAAACGGCAGATCAGATATACGGGTCCAATTGAGGATCTCTTAGCAGCATGGAATGCGATGTTACTGGATGTGCCCGAAGAACGTTTGGAAGCTTTGGTTGAAATGAAGCATAATTACAATACTTATTTACTAAGCAATACCTGTGAGCCGCATATCGAAGCATTTGAAATGGAATTAGAAAATGAACATGGCATTAAGAATTTTGATGATTATTTTGATAAAGTTTACTATTCGTGCAGAATAGGAATGCGTAAACCGGATAAAGAAATTTTTGAATTTGTTTTAAATCAAAATAAGTTAAAACCTGAAGAAACTATTTTTATCGACGATTCCCCACAACACGTAAAAGCAGCCGGCGAACTTGGCATTAATGCTTATTTGCTTCAGAAAAATATGTCGGTTAATGATTTATTAAGGCAGCTTAAGCTTTTATAAATTCCAACGCAGATTCAAAAAATTCATTTGGTTTTTCGGCGTGGATCCAATGCCCGGAATCTTTTATTGTAACCAATCTATAATTTGGAAAATGCTTTTTAATATCTGCCGGATCTGATTCGCAAATATAATTTGATCTTTCTCCTCTGATAAAAAGGGTTTCAATATTACTTTTTGAATCAGGAACTTCTGCACTAATATTGCTGTATTCTTTGTCGATCACTTTTAAATTAAAACGCCAATCCATTTGTGTGTTGGCGGCGTCTTTCCAATAAATATTTTTCAGAAGAAATTGCTTAGTGCCAAAATCAGGAATGAATTCGTTCAAAACAACTTCTGCTTCCTTTCGTGTTTTTATTTTATTGAAATCAACAGCACTCAAAGCTTTCAAAACTACATCATGATGTGAAGCGTAGGCGCGCGGAGCTATATCTGCGACAATTAATTTTTTAGCAATACCGGGATTTTGTAATTCAAAGAACATTCCAACTTTTCCGCCCATGCTATGACCAAGAATAATTGGATCTTTTAATTGATGTTCCTGAATAAATTCTTTTACATCATCAGCCATCACTTTATAATTCCATTCATTGCTGTGCGGCGACAAACCATGATTACGCAGATCTAAAGTAAAAACATGAAAACTCTTTTCACCAAACCGTTTTGCCAGCGTATTCCAGTTATCACTTTGTCCGAATAAACCGTGAAGTATAATTAAAGGTTGACCGGAGCCGTATTCGCGGAATGCTAATTTCATCTTTACAAAATTAACGAAAGCGATAAGAAAAACTATTTATTGATCTTCTTTTCAATAAAATGATCAGCACTAATTTTACCTGAACCAAAAGTAATCAGTACAATTAGCATTAACATAAAATAGAGAGGGATCTCGTAACCATTATCACCCGCAGGAAAACCATTTGCCCAATGCACCGTTTTAATAGCAACAAGCATAGTGATGATAAGTGGAATTGAAATTAAACGCGTTCCTAAACCAAGTATTAATAAAAACACGCCGGTTATTTCGGTGGAAGCAGCGAGGTAAGCATTTAATTTAGGCGCAAAAATACCAATGCTGCCAAACCATTCTGCAACCGAATTGATATCGGCCCACTTTGTTTTTGCAGGTTCCCAAAATCCGTAAGCTAAAATTAATCGTAAAAATAAAAGTGAAAGATCTTTTCCTTTGTTTACAATGGAAACGAAACGAGTGTAGAAAGATAATAATTTATTCATAATGTTATTTACCAAACTGTCATGCTGAACTTGTTTCAGCTTTCAGCATCTTAAAGATCCCGAAATAAGTTCGGGATGACCGGTTACTTCAAAAAACCTAATATAAATTTGCGTTGTTGGAGGTCGTTAATGAAATTTTGTGCGTGTTCTTTTAAAAGTGAAATATCATTTAATTGGAAGAGCGTATTCGCTTCTACTAAAACATCTTTTAATAATTCGCCGCCCGCAATTTGTTCTAAAATATAAGCGTACAGCATCGATAGATCCACAAATTGAACGTTACCGCTTTCTTTCTCTCTGTAAATTAAAAGAAAAAATGTTCCTTCTTTTCCTGCTAAACTTGTTGGTGCAGTGGTGTGAACCGGATAAGTCAGTTTTATTAATTTGTATTCAGGATTAATTGCAATTTTATCATTGAACCAATCTCCTTTTGTTGTGAATGCAGGATAAGCAACATCTTCCATCGTATGTACATCCAACTCCAGCCACTCTACATGCAACAGATCGTTTAAAAACGGAAATCCTAATTGTCCTGCAATATCTTTTTCTAAACAATAATCATAAAATTCCAAAGGCATGCGCCATACCTGTGCAGTTTGACATTTATGTTCCTGAAAATAATCAAAAACCAATTTTTCCCAAACACCTTTTGGTAAAAAACTATAGGTGATAGGGTAGCAGGTTTCTAACGTATCATTGGCAATATTAAAAACCAATCGTCTGTAGTGATGTAAATTTTCCTGCTTAACGCCTTTCATATCGCGCATAATACCATCACGGCAATATTCCGCCAGTTTAGATTGTTGTTTATGTGTATCGTTAAGCAATTTCATTTGCAGGCTGCCATTTTTTTGCAATGATATTATCCATTCTTGTAATTTCTCCCTGCAATTCTTCTAATTCAGGAATATTAAAATCCCTTTCTAATAAAACAGGAACAGGTTTAACTAATCCGGTTGTATACTCAAACAGATCAAACACAGGATCAATTATTGCTTCTCCATGCGTATCAATAATTACGGTATCCGAAATTTGTTCGTGTCCGGCCATGTGAATGTATGCAACTTTGTTAAGCGGCAGATTCTTTATATAATCTTTGGCGTTATATTGATGATTGAATGAATTTACATAAACATTATTTACATCCAGTAACATATTGCAGCCCGATTCATTTACGATAGCTGAGATAAATTCAACTTCGCTCATCTCGGCAGCAACCGGAGTGTAATAAGAAACATTTTCAAGCGCGATGGGCATTTCTAAAATATCCTGCACATGTTTTATGCGCTGTACAATGTGTTTTACAGCATCGTTTCTAAAAGGTATTGGTAAAAGATCGTACAAATGCGCGTTATCACATTTCGAGTAGCTCAAATGTTCAGAGTAAACTTTCACATTATATTGCTTTAAAAATTTTTTCACTTGTTTCACAAATTCAACATCTACTTCATCAGGACTGCCAATAGAAAGTGATAAACCGTGGCAAGTGATAGGATATTTTTCGGCGGCTTTGTCTAATAATTTTTTCCAGTAACCGCCCATGCCGATCCAATTTTCAGGAGCTAATTCGATAAAAGAAGGCTTGAGAATTGTTGAAGTCAACAGTTCTTCTGCAAAATCTTTTCTGAATCCTATGCCTGTGTATTGTTTGGACATTTTAGTTTCTCTTTTAAAAAACAACCGCCCCAAAAGGAGCGGCTGTAATTTTTTTAAAATTTGATTACTTAGGTTTGTCGGTTTTTTTCTCACCGCATTTACCTTCGCCGCATTTGCCGTCTTTAGCTTTTTTCTCGCCGCATTTTGCATCTTTAGCTTTTCCGTCTTTTTTCTCGCCGCATTTTGCATCTTTAGCTTTTGCATCAGATTTTTTTGCGTCTTTTTTCTCACCGCACTCAGCTTCAATTGTTTTTACTAAAGCAGTACGAACTTCTCCGCCTGTTCCTAGAGCGTTATACGCTAGTAAGCCATTAGAAGCTTTTACAGCTGATACACTCATTAAAGCACCTGCGATCATTGAGCAAGTAACCAATGTTGATTTTTTTTCCATTTTGTTTGTGTTTTTAGGTTTGTATAAATATACGATAGCCACAATAAAACCTTACAAAAAAACTGTTATTTTTTTGTGATTTCTGTAATTAATTGATTCAGAGATTGTTTCTTTTGAGTAGAAAGCATAAGCGAACTCTCTTTAGCTGAGATCCTGAAAAAAGCATTGATTTTTTTGGTTTGAATGGCAAATCTTCGGCAGTATTTACATATTAATTTATGAAACCAAACCTGCACTTTTTCTGAAAAACTTAAATGGACAAAAGAACCTTTTTCCATAAGGTAAGTGGCATCTTTGCAGCCAAAGGTGTACCATTTATGTTTATGTTCTTCTATATGCTCCATTACAATTTTAGCCAGTTTTTTTCCAGACAAGCCCTGATCTGTAGCTTGGCACGATGTATTATAACCCAAAAATTAGACGAGCTTAAATCAAACTCCTTACAAACTAACTTTGAGTCGGCATCATCCAATAAACTCATAGTAAAAACGCCTTTCCATTTTTCAGGCAATTCAGATAAACAACCCTCTAATATTTTATAAAATTCTTTCGAATCATAACTGCTGTCTACCTCCCCCCAGTCTTTTGGCCGGTTATTATTTTGCCAATCACCATTCTTTTCTTTATTAAAAAAGTAATCTAATGAGGGTGCATCATAAGTTTGCAGTTTTAATGGCGACTCATTTTTTGTACTTGCTTTTTTGTAATGGTCAATAATTTTATTCTTAATAATACTTACTAACCATGTTTTTTCGGCGGCTTCACCCTTATAAGTATCTCTTGCTTTAAGAGCTGATAAAAAGGTATCCTGAACCAGATCCTCCGCTAATTCATCGTTGTTTACCCTATAATAAGCAAATTTATAAAGGTAATCAGCGTATAATTCCACCCATTTAGCAGGATTAAGCGTGTTTTGGTTATTTACCGAGGTATTCAATCGAAATCAAAAGTAAACAATTCCAATAAAAATCCTATCTTTGCGCCCTTAAAATAGGTACATGTCAAGTATTAAGAATATTGCAATTATTGCCCACGTTGACCACGGTAAAACTACTTTGGTTGATAAAATTTTACATACCTGTAAATTATTCCGTGATAATCAGGAAACAGGCGAATTGATCTTAGATAATAACGATCTCGAACGCGAACGTGGTATTACCATTTTGGCAAAAAACGTATCCGTTGTTTATAAAGGAACTAAAATTAACATTATAGATACTCCTGGTCACGCCGACTTTGGGGGTGAAGTAGAACGCGTAATGAACATGGCTGATGGCGTTTTATTATTAGTAGATGCTTTTGAAGGGCCAATGCCCCAAACGCGTTTCGTATTACAAAAAGCAATAAGTGCCGGAAAAAAAGCAATTTTAGTTATTAATAAAGTTGATAAACCAAACTGTCGCCCTGATGAAGTTCATGATAACGTATTTGATCTGTTCTTTAATCTTGAAGCTACCGAAGATCAATTAGATTTCCCAACTGTATATGGTTCTTCCAAACAAGGTTGGATGGGTCCGGATTGGAAAACACCAACAAGTGACATTACTTATTTATTAGATGTTATTATTGATAAAATTCCTGAAGCACCAAAACGCGAAGGAACTTTACAGATACAAATTACGTCGTTAGATTACTCATCATTTATCGGGCGTATTGCTATCGGACGTGTATTCCGCGGAACCATAAAAGAAAATATGCCTGTTAGCGTTGTAAAACGTGACGGAAAAATTCAAAAGCAACGCGTAAAAGATCTTTTTGTATTTGATGGTTTAGGAAAAGTAAAAGTTTCTGAGGTAGTTGCAGGTGATATTTGTGCATTCACTGGTATTGAAGGATTTGAAATTGGTGATACTGTTGCTGATTTTGATGCTCCTGAAGCAATGCCAACCATGCATATTGACGAACCAACAATGAGTATGTTGTTTACCATTAATACTTCACCCTTTTTTGGTAAGGATGGAAAATATGTTACATCCCGTCACTTACGTGACCGTTTATATAAAGAGTTAGAAAAAAACTTAGCAATGCGCATTGAAGAAACAGGTTCGCCTGATTCATATTTGGTGTTTGGCCGTGGTATTTTACACTTATCGGTTTTAATTGAAACCATGCGCCGTGAAGGTTATGAATTACAAGTTGGACAACCACAAGTGATCATAAAAGAAATTGACGGAAAAAAATGTGAACCTGTTGAAGTTTTAACTATTGATGTTCCTCAGGAATCTTCAAGTAAAGTTATTGATCTGGTAACACAACGTAAAGGTGATATGTTAGTGATGGAACCAAAAGGTGACTTAATTCACATTGAATTTGAAATTCCGAGCCGTGGTATCATTGGTTTACGTAATAATATTTTAACGGCTACAGCCGGCGAAGCTATCATGGCGCACCGTTTTAAATCATTTGAGCCTTGGAAAGGACCAATTCCAAATCGTATTGCAGGAGTTTTATTAAGTAAAGAAAGAGGAACTTCGGTTGCTTATAGTATTGATAAATTACAAGACCGCGGAAAGTTTTTCATCGATCCGGGTGAGGAAATTTATCCGGGTATGGTTGTGGGTGAGCATATCCGTCCTGATGATTTAGTAATAAATCTTTGCGGCGAAAAAAAATTAACCAACATGCGTGCCAGCGGTACCGACGATAAAGTCCGCATTGCGCCAAAAGTTCGTTTTAGTTTAGAAGAAGCAATGGAATATATTCAGGGTGATGAGTATGTAGAGATCACGCCGAATCATATACGCATGCGTAAAATTATTCTTGATGAGAACGAAAGAAAACGTGCTTCGAAGGCTATTGAAGCGATGTAAAAATTATTTTTTCCTTTTTTCCAA
>DATMPR010000148.1:0-7156 GCA_035567575.1 Bacteroidia bacterium | reverse complement strand
TTGATGCTAACGTAACTGATCAATTCTTTCAGTTTTTTTTCTTGAAAGGATTTTATTTCTGCTGTGCTTTTTTTTTCTATATCAGGGATGTAATTCATAAAAACCCCTTAGGTTTTTTAACTGGAAAAATTTCTACTCTTTAATTATTTTAATTACTGAAGTATTGTTCTTAAATTTAACTATAACAAAATAAATTCCTTGATCAAGTTTTTCTAAATCAATTATTGTATTCGTGGCTGTTGGCTTAACCGCAAAAACTTTCTTACCTAATAGATCTGTAACACTAATTTCATCAGGAATATGCTCTGCGTTTAAAGTAAATAAACCATTACCAGGATTTGGATAAACACTAATGTTATCATGAGCTGAAGTAAATTCTTTGATGCCAATACAAGCAGAAACTGACTGAGTAAATATTACAGATGCGCTACAGCTTCCCGTAGTTCCTGTAAGAGTATAGGTAGTAGTTACACTCGGACTAGCAGCAATGACCGAACCAATTGGTCCCGAACTCCATGAATAAGTTGTAGCTCCGGTTGCGGTTAATGTTGCACTTTGTCCCGCGCAAATTAAAGCTGAATTGGTTGTAACACTTAAACTTGGCGTATTTGCTACAGTAGTAATAGAAGTTGTTTTGCAGCCGCTTACCGAATAAGTAATAGTGTGTGTACCAACGCCTGCAACTGCCGGACTAAATGATGTTAGAGAAGTTGTACTTGTATTTAAAGTAAAGATGCCGCCCAAACTTGTCGGCGTTAATATTGAATTGCCTGCGCCGGGAATGCAATATAAATTATTTAATCCCGTGAAAGAAACATCCAAAGGTGATCCTGCATCAGTGATAATTACGCGGGTTGAATCAGATGCAGTTGCCGGATTAAAAGAATCAGCTTGAATGTAATAAATAACACCGGGTGTTAAACAACCCGAATGTAAATAAGATGAATACTGAACACCGCCATGCGCCGCATAATTCGGATCATCATCATTTGCGCAAACAAAAGTTGCAGTCGCAGCACTTAAAACACCGCTACAGTTTGTAGACGTCCATACCGCTAACTTTGAGTCAAAATCGGGAGCCTGAATAATAACATGTCCGGATGCCGGCGCGGTAAAAGTAAACCAGCGTGTATTATTTAAAATATTGTTACACCAGGATAATTGTCCTGTACAACTTCCGGAAGGCGGTTTTACTTCGCCTGTTTGAACTGTTGCACCTAAAAATTGATAATAAGTTGAAGAAGGACCCACTGTTAATGAAACAGAATTACAGGAATTGTCACCCATAAAAAAAACATTTACCGCTAAGGGCACATCTGCAGTATCGTTTAAACAACCCGTCACACTCGCAACCGAAATCGCAGTGAGATATAATGTTCCGCCGGTTAATGCTATAATATTTTGGGGTGTTGATGTCGCATTTGGAATTGCTGTCCACGGACCATTAGCAGAATGAGCACTAAGCCATTGTACATTTCCCGTTATTGGAGAAACGGTAAACGAATTGGTTGTACCATAAGTTGTATTATTTGTTCCGGTAATTACACCGGCTGTTGGAGAAGAAACACATCCGCCAACTAAATTAACATCATCCAGGAACCAATCATCACCGCCGTTATTTACCATTTCAAAGGCAATGTGAACTGTTTGTCCGGTATAAGCACTTAAATTTATTAAACGGTTATTATACACCAGCGGGTTCACTAAATTCTCGCTGTAAGTTGCAACGGTAGTAAATGTAGTGAGATTAGTTTGCGAAGAAGTAGATACAAGAATATGATAAGTGCTTCCCAAATTTGCTGCATAGCTTTCCCGCTCCCAATATGATAAAATATTTGTCGTTGCTGTAATAGCAACTGTTGGACTAATTAACCAATTTTGTGCGAGACCTGAAGGAACATTTTCAAATTTTACATAAGCTGCTTGCGTTCCTGTTTTTGCTGTAGAAGTGGTGGTCCAGGTTCTTACAACGCCCACGCTGTCTTTTTTGTACCAGCCTGCCGGAGGAAAAGAGCCTTCAAATGATTCGGGGAATACTTGCGCTTTTAATGAAGCACAACCCATAATTAAAGTTAGGGCCGCAAAAATTATTTTCCTGAAAAAAGGCTTCATTAAAGATTTTTTTGAGAGTAAAAAGGTAAGAAATTTAAAGTAAAAAACAAAAAAGTATTAGTAATCTACGAATTACTAATAAGTACGAATGTACGAATCTGTGTGCCTATTGCTAAGCGGTTAGATTCGTAACAATTCGTATTCTTAGATCATTTTTTGACTTTGAATCGGTTAAAACAGTATATGAGGTCTTTTTTAATTTGATTTTCCTCCTTTATTGAGGCAATTTCTTTTACCAGGGCTTTTTTATAATAATTAAAGGCTGCTTCGTAATTAAATTTAGATCTGTAATAATCGCCCAATATTTCATAGGTATAATAACTTTCGGGATTACTGGAAATAAAAATAGTTTCAATTTTAGGAGAAAGAAAAATGTAGCCCGGCGCTTTTGTAATAAACTGAATATAATGTTTGCAATTCTTAAACATTACATAATCTGAATAAGCGTTGGTTCTTAAGAATATATCATCCGGAATGGTCAATGAATCCACATTTATTTCCTCGTCTTCATCAATGATAGCATGATTTTTAAAAACAGTATTCAAATCGTAACAAATAAATTTTCCACATTGATATGGATGAGTTGATACCCATATTAGTCCGCTTTTGGGTTTAAATATTACACCATGATGCGCGATAAGCTGGTTCATTGCTTTTTCGTTACCCAGACCAATATTTTTTCCGTTAATGCCTTTTTGATCTCTTAGAATTTCAGCGGCTTTTAAATAATCTATTTTTTCAGTTTCATTTAATAATTGTTTCAATCGCATTTTTCTATATAGCGAAGAACTTTCTGCTATATTTTTTAAATTAGACAGATCATTTTCAAATTCTTTTCCCTGATAATGGTTTGAACAAAGTATCTCATTGCTGTTTGCATCGTAAACATCCATGTCCGATGGCGTTTTCTCAATGATAATCGCTTTATTTTCAGAACCGCTTCCGATTAAAATGCTTTCTGATACAAATACTTTTCTTTTTTTTGCGATCGCAATCGCTTCGTTAATGTTTTTTGCATATTGTAAAATTTCTCTTGCCACCAAAGCAATAGGAGTAGCAACATCAGTTGGTATTTCGCTCTTGGCAGCGTTAATTGTTACCGTGATCCCTTTTTCATTCATTCCACTTGCTGCCCCAATAAATCCGGCCCAGGTTATGGTTGCAAACTTGTAGCCTGATTTTGGATTTGTGAATTGCACGATTTTGTTTTGCGCAAATTCATCACCGCTAAAAAAATCAAAGTTGCGGCCAATCAATAATTCTCCATCCGCACTTTTATCATTCCAAATACCAAACGATGTACAGCCAACTGTCATGTTCTTATCTTGCAAAGCATGACCAATATCGTGCGCGCCGTGATAGTTTAAAATTCGGTGATATTTTGGTCCGACAAAATCATATTTGTCAGAGGCAAAACGTGAGATGCCATAAATTTCCTGTTTGTATTCTTCAATAATATTATCAGGTAAATGACGGTTAAAATAAGCGACAAAAAATTTCAGAAACTTTAAATAATTTAAATTCGGAATTAGGATTTGTATCTGATGTATAAAAGCGTCTTCCTGAAATTGCGCTAACTCTTTTGTTAAATGTCCGTTAGCGGCGCCTCTTTCAAAACCATCGCCTTCAACATACAATTCCCACAAACCGCTATTGCTTTTCTTTAACCAATTGTTTCCGACTTTATAAAAATTATCGGCGTGCTTAACGCGTTCTTGTTTTAAAGCAGAGTTATCTGTAATTTTTGGTTCAGGAATTTGAATGGCGAAAATAAAATAAATAGCAAATGCGATCAGTAATGAAATAAATACTAAAAAACTTTTGAATACTATTCTGAAAATTTTCTTCAGCATGCTTATAGCAAAGTTACGAATAATAAATAAGAAGCGGCAGTAGGCAGTACCAATGGATAGCTGCAGTATAAACGAAGGTTAATCTATGAATTCAATCTATAAAAATCAGAAAAACAATAAACTAAATGTTAGCTTTAGCTGTGGTAAATTTTTTGCCTGCAGATCTGCAAATTACTTTGGTAACATCCCTTCCGGTTTTAATGGCAATAGGTAAACCACCGCCGGGTTGGTTCCAATGGCTGCTGAAATAAAAGTTTTTTAAACCCGGCAAAGTAAATCCAACCGGACTAGGAGCTAATAAATTTTTCCCGGGTAACCAGCCTTGCGTACTGCCTTTCCAATTATTGGTATAACGGAAAACAGTGGCAGGAGTGGCCATATCACTCATTTCTAATTTATCTTTTATACCTCCTAAACGTTCATCTAATAAATCGATAATTTTTTGCGTGAATTCTTTTTTTGCGTCGCGGTATTTTGGTCGGTTATTTTTCCGGAGATCTAACCACCAATCGCCATTCTTTGTATAAAAACTTACAACAACTGCACTTTTTCCCTCGGGAGCCATGGTTTTATCGTAATTGTAAATATGCACTTCAAGACGGTCGTATTTAGTTCCGTCCGGTAAAATCAGATCTTCTTTTAACGGATAGCGCGAAAAATGCGGATGATCTTTTAATTCATCTGCAATGCCAAACCCTAAATGAACTATGGAATAAAATACTTCTAGTTTTTTTAAGTCACGCAATTCGAGCATTTGTTTATTGATATATTTTCCATCTAACAGATCAAAAACAGTAAAATGCCAATCGCTTGCTGATAAAATGACATCTGAATAATGTTTCACATCATTTCTTACCAATAAACCTTTTGCAGTATCGCCTTCAACTAATATTTTTTTAACCGGCGTTTTGTAATGAATTTTCCCGCCAAGGGCTAAATAACTTTGTTCCACTTTTTTTGCAAACTCAAGGGAACCTCCAACGGGATAACCGGCACTTTTTTTATCGAAACAAGAAAGCGGCATGGTAACCACTAAAATATTGACTTCGTTCCCATCGTATAATAATTCAAAACTCTCTCTTAAAAACGGACTTTTTAATTTTTTCGCGAATGTATAATTAGTTTCGTTCTTTAATTTTAAGAACCAATATAAAAATTCGAGATACCTTGTCATTTTTATTCCGCGGATCATCGATTGAAAAAACGGAAGCTCATCCATCACGGGAGGTAAATCAAATTTCTGCATGATGCGCATCGATTTAATTAATTCGTCAATGGGTTTTTTATCTTCCGGTGACAGATCCAATAAATATTCATGCAAGCGATCTAAATTAGTGTACAACTTAAATACATTACAGCCGTGTCGGTCTTTTGTGTTTTTTACTTCAACTTCAATGCGGATATCGTGATTGACAAATTCGATCTTTTTCATATCTAGAATTTCTGCCCACATTTTATTGAACGAACTTCCTGTATCACTTCCTAAGATCCAGTGTATGCAGCCATCAATAGTGTAACCGTTTTTGTGCCAGCTGGTGCATAGTCCGCCGGGAATGGCGTGCTTCTCGAAAATTTCTGTTTCAAAACCGTTTAGTTGTAAATAGCATCCGGCAGTTAAACCCGACATGCCTGCGCCTATGATTGAGACTTTCATTTTAGATGAGTATAAAAGTAGGAATAAGTTCGGAGCAAAGAGCTCGGAGTTCGGAGATTTTTTTAGGTTTGGAGTAATAACTTCTCCGAACTAACAACTCCCAACTATACTAAATCCTCATCGGCTTAATTTTACTCTTAATTATAAAGCTGTTTGGAAATTCGGTGAGAAATTTTTTCCAGGCTTCGTAAGCTTCTATTTTGGTTCTGAAATCACCCACAACAATAATGAAATTAGGCTGATCGTAATCTTCATAAGGCGTATAATCCTGAAACTTTGCAGCGAATTTTGTTTTTATTTCGCGGGCTTTTACTCTGTCAACACCAAAATGAATTTTAATGCGGAAGCCGTCATATTCACCATTACATAAGCGGTTGTAAGTGGCTTTTTTTTCAATCAATTGTTTCACTTTTAACTCGGCTTGCAGTTGATTTGGGTTTTCTTGAGCTATGCCCAATACTGATAAGAGTAATAAATATGTGAAAACGAACACTTTCATTGCTAACAAAAATACAAGAAAATCCCTTTATTTAGCTTTTATTTGCAATTTTTTTGCATAAAAATGAGTAATTTTACACTATTAAATTAATACAAAATGGAAAATCAAAATTTCAGACAAACAAACATCGATAAGATCGAATACGCTACGGTAGTTGGAACCAACACTTTATTACGTTCGGTTTTTGCCTGGATGACAGCTGCATTGACAATTACAACAATTGCATCAATGTTATTTGCTTTCACACCAAGCTTATTGCAATTATTATTTACACAAACTGCCGAAGGTGGTTATGCATTATCGACTCTTGCATGGGTTGTAATGTTTGCGCCGCTTGGTTTCGTTTTACTAATGTCGTTTGGTTACAATAAGCTATCTTATCCTATTTTAATTGGTTTATTTTTAGCTTACGCAGCGGTAACCGGTATAAGTTTAAGCTTCATATTTATCGTTTATCAGATCGGTTCGATCTTTACCGTGTTCTTAAGTACTGTTGCATTATTCGCTATCATGGCAATTGCAGGTTACACAACTAAAACGGATCTAACTAAAATGGGAAGTCTTTTAATGATCGGTTTAATAGGTATTATAATTGCGAGTGTAATTAATGTATTTATGAAAAGTGATTCAATGAGTTTTATCTGCAGTATTTTAGGTGTGATCGTTTTTACAGGATTAACTGCATGGGATGTTCAGAAAATTAAAACAATGGCTGCTGAAGATGACGGAAGCACTTCTTTTAAAAAGATGAGTATCATGGGCGCATTAACCCTTTACTTAGATTTCATTAACATCTTCCTTTATCTTTTAAGATTATTCGGAAAGAGAAATTAATTAAAACGTCGATCGTCTGCTGCCCCGCGAAGCGGCAAAGCAGCATCTCAAAAAAGTCCTAACGTTTACGTTAGGACTTTTTTGTTTTTGCTGCCTTTTTAGGTGCTGCTTTTCCTTTTTTTGCTGCTGCCGCAGCTTTTTTTGCTGCTTTTTTGCGCGTACGAGTTCTACCATAGCTGCCTATGTGTATCTTTCCGCGTTTCG
>DATMPR010000147.1:0-9582 GCA_035567575.1 Bacteroidia bacterium | reverse complement strand
CGTGATGGTCATTGGTATGATGCGAATGTCAGCGCACTTGGTTTTCAATTCAACAACAAAGCAAATATGTATGGTGTAAACGGTTTTGGTTCTATGAGCCGCCGTTTATATCCCGATAGTGCAAAACCTTACGATGGTTATAGCGGAAGAATGAGCTTTGGCAAAACAGGCGGAAATTTTTTATGGAATATTTATGGAAATATGAATACAAATAAATATAATCCAAATGATCTGGGTTTGCAGTTCATGAATAATAATGTTGATATGGGAATTGATATTAATTATAACGTGTATAAACCTTTTTGGAAACTCGCTAACTTCTATAATAATATAGATGTTATTTACCAACGGATGTATCTTCAAAATGCTTTCGCCAATTTTGGCATTTCAGGCAGGAACACTACTACCATTAAAAAACAATTTTTTACGTTGGGGATCCGCTACAACATTGAACCCATTATTACTTATGATTATTATGAACCGCGTATTTTTGGAAGGTATTATACCTACCCTATAAATTACAAATTCGGTGGTTTTATTTCGAGTGATTACAGAAAAAAAGTTGCATTGGATATTTCGGCTAATTACAGAGTGTTTAATGAGAATAAACGTTCAACCGTTGATATATTTGTTTCGCCACGGTGGCGTGTAAACAATAAATTATCTTTTATTTACGAAGCCTATTATGAAGACCGTGTAGATGATATAGGCTTTGTGCATTTTGATCCGATCGGCGATACAATTACATTAGGCAGAAGAAGCTTGCAAACAATCAGTAATACTTTATCAGGCGTATATAAATTCACCAATAAAATGTCGTTATCACTTAGAGGAAGGCATTATTGGTCGAGAGCTACTTACTACGCTTACTATAATCTCGAACAAAACGGTTCACTAACACAATACCATCACCGCGATTCGCATGATGTGAGCTTTAACGCTTTTAATATCGATATGGTTTTCTATTGGCAATTTGCACCGGGCAGCGAATTAAATATTGTGTATAAAAATGCCGTGCTTAAGAGTGAATCGTATATTAATTACGATTATTATTATAATTTGAAAGGCTCATTGAATTCACCGCAAAATAATTCGATCTCTATAAAAGTGTTATATTATATGGATTATATGACCATTAAAAGGGCTCTTAAAAGGAAGAATCCGAAATAAATTCGTGGGCTAAAGCTCACTGCTTCTAAAAAGACACTATCAACCCACGATTTAAATCGTAGGATAATAAACTCTATAAAGAGTAACTGGCTTTAGCTACGAATTTCATACCTTTACTTAACTGAACAAAACAAAAAATACTCAATTGGTAAAGGCCGAAGCAAAACGTTTGGGTTTTGATTTTTGCGGGATCAGCAAAGCTGCATTTTTAGAAGAAGATGCGCCGCGATTGGAAAATTGGCTTACTAAAAAAATGAACGGCCAAATGGATTATATGGCTAATCATTTTGATAAGCGTTTAGATCCGCGTTTGTTGGTTGAAGATGCAAGGTCGGTTATTTCCTTGTTGTTTAATTATTATCCGAAACAAGAACAAAGAAATGACGTGCCAAAAATTTCAAAATACGCTTATGGCGATGATTATCATACCGTGATAAAAAATAAATTAAAAGAATTTTTAGAGTCATTACAAAAACAGATCGGACAAATAAACGGACGTGTGTTTACAGATTCCGCTCCTGTGTTAGACAAAGCCTGGGCAAAAAAAAGCGGATTAGGCTGGATAGGAAAAAATTCCAATTTAATTAATAAAGATCAAGGCTCCTTTTTTTTCATTGCTGAATTGATCGTTGATCTGGAATTAGAATATGATGGTCCGATCGCTGATTATTGCGGCACTTGCACAAAATGTATTGATGCCTGCCCTACAGATGCCATTGTTGCGCCTTACATTGTTGACGGAAGCAAATGCATTTCTTATTTAACTATTGAGTTAAAAGAAAATATCCCAGCCGGATTTAAAAATAAAATGGATAACTGGGCTTTTGGCTGCGATGTTTGCCAGGATGTTTGTCCATGGAACCGATTTAGCAAACCACACAGCGAACCATTATTTAATAACACTAACGGTCTTCTCAACTACTCCGCCAATGAATGGAACGAAATGACAGAAGAAGTTTTTAATTCTGTTTTTAAAAACTCAGCAGTTAAACGTACAAAGTTTAAAGGGCTGAAAAGGAATTTGGAGTTTATTAAAAGACCCTGACATTCATAGTCCTTGGAATGTATCCATTTGAATTATTCTGCAACAAAGTAACTTTCCAATATCCCGCAGAACCAAATGTTACATACGCATCGTTAAGCGACGGGTTTGTTGCGTTTGGAACATATACTTGTGTAACCACAGAAGAATTTGGATTCGTTGTATTTACGAAGCTCCACTGAAAAGAACCATAACTATACAATGTATTTGGCAATACTGTTTTATTCATAAGGTATATTTTTCCACTCAGAGGACATGTGGTATCTGAAACCGCAAAATCACATCTGATTGGTTTTACAGTAATAGTTAATCTGGCTGTTGCTGATTTGTCTCTGCCTTTTTGCTTGTTGCGGTATTTATAAACTGTTTGCGTTACTTCATAAGTACCGGTTTGTATGTAAATATGACTTGGGTTTCGATTACTTATTGAAGAAGCATTCGGATTGCTATTGCTTCCATAAACGGAGTAAGGGTTTTGAGTTGGTGTTTCAGAGTTTGTGCCATCTCCGAAATCATAAAAGAAATCGCAGTTTTTACGCGTTTCATCTTTGTCATAAAAATGTACTGTTTCCCCAATGTAAATTTCCGTTTTATCAGCAGTAAAACCGGCGTCAGGTTTTTTGCAGGAAGATACTGCAGCTAATAAAGCAGCAATGCCAAACATTATTTTCGTTTTCATGATTGTGTTTTTTATAAAAACGAAATAATGTTTTATTTATTGTGTTACTTTAATTTGTTTATAAAACCATCAATTTCTTTTTTCGTGTTTTCCGAATAAGAAATAGGTTGCGAGCACACAACTTTACTGCATACAAATAAGCTTGGCTTGCCAAGATCAGGATAATGTCCGGGCGCTTCTACTTTAATTAATTTAGCGGGATGATAATACGATTGAATTTGTTTTACCAGTTTTTTTGTTTCTTCAGATTTTGGATCAGTTGTTACAATTGTAAAAACCAAATGTTGTTTGCGTAATTTATCAATAGCTAAAACATAATCACCAATTAAGCGTTCTTCGTTCTGCACCATTTTATCCGCGCTTACTGAACGTATTGCACCTTCAGCCCACTTCAAATAACTTTCTTCACCGGTCAGATCACTCAACTCAATTAAAAACCGTGCATATAAAGCATTCTCAACTAAAACTTTTGTGTAAGTTTTTTTACCACCCAAAGCCATTGGAGCGTAATTAGTAGAGTAATACCCTCCGTTTTCTTTATCAAATAATTCTTTGTTAACTGCTGCATTTAATTTCTGACAATAATTTAACCAGGTGCTGTCGTTTGTATATTGATACAAAGCTAACATTGCAATGCCGGCATGACTTTGTGGTTTCAAATACAAAACAGTTTTTTGTGCTGAGTCGGGAGGTAATTCGCGCATGCGTTGGACCGTGTTTTTATTTTCAATCACAGATTTAAACCACCCATCTTTAGTCAGGGATTTAGAAGTTATTTTTTTACCAATGGCAACTGCAATATTTAAATCTTCGGGATCTTGTGTTGCCTGGTATAATTTTATAAAACCTTTTACGATACGGAAATTAATATCTGCATAAATTGTTTTATCGATTGGCGGATAACCATATTTAGCGCGCTCAGCTGCAGATAATGTAAAATATTTTTCGGGCGGCATTCCTTTTGGATTACCGTTAATGTTTAAATATTCTTCCTGACTATTATAAAACAAACTATCATCTTTGGAGAGCATGCTTTCTAATAAATATTTTTTAATAAGCTTTGCTTCGTTTAGCCATTTAATATCGCCGGTTGCTAAATAAGCTTCAGCATAATTATTTAAAACACCGCCTTGATATTCACTTCTTTTTTCCGGCGCTGCACCTTTCCAGCTTCTGCCGGAAGAACAACCGAAATATACACCACCGCAAACGCGATCACTTACGCGCGCATATTGTGTCAGCGATTTAATTGCTTTTTGTTTTTCGTAAGGTTTCTTATTGAGTTTTGCTGACCAAAAACTATACTCTACCGGTTGATATAATGGGATTTTTAAAACAAATCCCCAGCCTCCGTACAACGAATCATAATAACTATTTAATTGTTCTGAGGCTTTATCATAAATTTTTGAGATGTCGGAATTATCGGGCGGTTCAGGCGAGAAAAAATTATTATCCTGAATATTTATTTTTCCTGCTTTATATCTCTTTAAAAAATCATTTAAAATTTCTGTGAAAATTCCTGCTTTCCTGTTACCTTGAATGGCCATTAATTGATTGCCATCCGAATCTAAAAATATAAGAGCCGGCCAGCCCCATTGTAAAAAACGGGCACCAACATCGGGCTGCGCTTCAGCATCAGCTTTAATTGGAATGAAATCGCGGTTTATAATTCCGATCACGATTGTATCGGTATATGTGTTTTCTTCCATTAAATTGCAGGCGGTGCACCATTCTGTGCCTACATCTAAAAAAACAGGCTTGTGCTCATTTTTAGCTTTTTTAAAGGCGTTATCACCCCAAGCGTTCCAGTTTATCTTCTGAGCGTAATAAGTGCTTAAAACAAAGAAAAATAGTATAATGAAATGGAATCTTTTCATGTTGATATTGCTTTATATTAAAGACGATCGGGTTTTGAATTCCTTTCAGGAAATAAAAAAACCCCTGAAGTCTTCGTACTTCAGGGGTTTAAACTTATACTAAAAAATTAGAAGTGCCACAAATCGTGTTCCCATCTAAAAATATCGTTCTTAACTCTGTCAGATTCCAATAAGGCGTCAATACCATGAGCATATTGCTCGATGTTTCTATCCCATACGTTGGTTTCCTTTTTAATTTTACTTGAGAATTGTCGTTTCCAGAATATGTCTTCATATGTTCGGCGTTCAGAGTCGTTCTTAGGATTAAATACTTCATGTTTTGCCAATAAAGGACGGCAAGCAGGGAAATACACCCAGAATAATTCTTTATAAGATTCTTTTTCTTCAACATATTGGTAAGCGCCAACACCGATAATACGAACTTCAAGTACTGATTTTTGTTTATCGAAAAACCAATCTTCTTTTAAACAGTATTTAATAACTTGGGCATAAATTGAAGTGGAGTCGCAATTCCAACGAGAGGTTAAGATCTCATTACCATCAACGTCGAAACTTGATTCTTTAATAGAGTCACATTTCTTTAATTTATCTTTAATAACAGAACCTTCTAACGGAATAATAAATTCTTCATCGTTAAAAGCTATAAGTTGACCGTTAAGAATATATTTTGCTAATAATTGAAAGAAAGAGATGCGGCTAACTAAAATATCAGTTGGGTAATATAACTGCTGATTAATTTTCTCGCGCATATCCAAATCACGCCAAACGCGTTTTTCCCAGGCCACATCGCCTTCACGAAGGTGAGTGTATGGAATGAAGCGGCGGTTAATTGTATTCTCCTTATCGTAAATACCATCTTTGTAATCGCCGGGTTGGAAAACACCAGGCTGCGCATTCATGTTGAATGCCGCAACAAAAACGAAAACAATTAATATTTGGATAGCTTTATTCATATGTTTATTAGTTTTTTACTTTTAAAGAAGCTGTAGCAATTTTCCTGATGGTTCCATCGGGAGCTTTTACTTTAATATCTTCAAAATATGCTTTACCACCAACACCTAGTGATTGAAGCACTGCTTTAGCCTCAGGCGAAAGATTAGGTCCGTTACAGGTGAATTCTTTTAAATTACCTTTTACGTTAGCGCTAAATACAAAGGTTTGAACAGGGAATTTAACGTCGAAGTCAAATCCAGGAACCTCAGCACCCACACCGGCAATAGCAGCTAATTCAATTTTTCTGTAATCGCAAATACCTTGTACTAAACGTCCACCTAATTTTGGAGTTGGATCCGGAATTTTCTTAACACGGAATGGAGTTGGTTTACCCTGTGGTTTTGTACCATCTTTTGTTTTAGCAGAAACGCTTACCTGCATTGTACCCGGAGTAGTTGCTCTAAAAACAAACTTACCACCTGCACCACCAGTTTTAGTAGCACCGCAGCCGCTAATATTAACTAAGAGATCAGTCGGAGATACGCCGGCAGCAGAAACTGAAACAGGATTATCAACACCAATATAAATTACGTTCATTTTCTCAGCAGCTACAGCTACTGCAGGAGCAGCAACCATATAAGTACCCTGAAATGGATAACGGTCAAAAGTACCGTCCGGTTTTTTAAATTTAATAACTCCTTTATAAGTTTGCTCACCTTGTCCGCCGGTGTTTACTGTATACTTACCCATACCGCCTTCAATTGGAACTTTATCACCGCCGCTAGCCGAAGCTGAGTCAGCACCTAATAAAACTTCCATCATATCAGCAGTCATTGCAGTTGAAGAAGCCGCAAGGAAAATATCAGCAGTATAAGGCTGACCGGATTGAATGTAAGAAGAAGGAGCAATTACTTTTGCAGATAATCTATCAAACTTAATGGCTAATTTACCTGAAGCACCAGAAAGTACTTGTAGCATCTCAGCCTCTACGTTTTTAAGCTCTGCCTGCATTTTGTTAAGGTTAGTTACTACTGCTGCCATTGGTAAATGGTAGAAATTTTCAACTCCCCAAGTCATTTCAAGACCATCGTCCTTTGCTCCGCTGGCAACAGGTTTAATACTTCCGATTTTTTTCTTCAAACCCTGATAATCATCATCTAATATTTTGGTTTTTTTATCCTTTTGCATTTCATCCAACATAGCAATTAAACTATTATGCAACTTCATCAATTTATCCTGGAGCTCCATAGCGGTAAGTGGTCCGCTTTCAGGAGTAGCGGCATCGCTGCCAATTAACTCATGAGAAGGTATATCATAATTGTCAATTGAACCGCTTGACTCAAGATACTTTAACTGAGCTGTATCTCCGGATTTCGGGTTTTCATATTTTTCAGTTTTTGCTATTACATTAAATTTAACCTGATCAATATACTTAACAGTTTCCGCTAATAGTGCTTGTGCTTGTTTAGCTTTATCGAAATAAGGTTTTGCAGCAGGGTTTCCATTAATAGTATTTTCGAAGGATTCAGTAATACGCTTGTTGTTTGCTGTAAGGCTTTTTTTGCTTGCCTCCATGCTCTCGTTCACAACTATATAACCGTGTAAGATTTGTTTAGATACGTTCATAGCCAAAAGCGCCGTTAGTACGAGATACATCATACCAATCATCTTTTGCCTCGGGGTTTCTTTTCCACCACTCATTTTTTCTAGTCTATTTTAAAGTGAATACTTTTATAAATTAAATTCCCTATTAGTATAATTGAATAATGACATAAGGTTACATCATTATTCAATTTTTAACTAATAACATTTTATTAAGCCTTCATAGCACTTAACATATTACCATAAATCTGGTTCAATGATGTTAGGTTAGAAGACAATTTAGACATTTCCTGACGATAGATCTTAGTATCATCAACAGAGTCGTGAAGGTTTTTCATTAGATCATTTAAACCATCATAAAACTTGTTGGTAGCATCTAAATGTTCTTTTGAACCTTGTAATTGAAGTTCGTAAGTTGCATTTAATGCGCCTAAGTTTTTAGAAACTTTATTTAATGATTCGCCTATAGAGGTACCGGCATCATTTGCGCTGGCAAGACTTTCCATTGTAGAAGCTGCATTTCTATATGTACCAGCTAAATCAGTTACACTTTTTGAAGCTGATTTTACGCTATCAACGTATTCATTCGTTGCAACAGTAGCATTACTGATATCTGACATTTTACCTGCAGTATCGCTTAGTGAATGCATTCCTTTGCTTAAACTTTGAATTAATTCAGGACCAATTTTAGCATCTTCTAAAAGATTATCTAACTGGTTTGAAATAGGTAAATCACTTCCTTCTTCTCCGCCCTCAACAGCCATACCACCTAGTTCAGGGTATGCTAAGGACCAATCGTATTCTTCATGTGGAATATCGGAAGCAAATAATGCGAATAAAAACGCTTCGGTACCAAGGCCTAAGATAAGCATAGGACCTGAACCAGGCCAGTGCATGATTTTAAATAATGCACCCAAAATTACAACGGATGCACCAAGACAAGATGAAAGGTGTAAGAATTTCTTAAATCCCTTTACTTTAGGAAGTTTGTAACTCATAGCTCTTTTTGTGTTAGTTAGTTAGTTAGTTAGTGTTTGATTTGTTAGTTAGTGTTTGTTTGTTTATTCGTGCTAAATTAAATTTCATCACCTTTCGCGCGACCTAAATAAGTCATTACGTTTCTGAATCCTAAATAACATTTAGCAGTATCCTGATATTCATAAGTTCTTGAAGAGTTTTGTAAATAGTAACCGATATCCTTCCAGCTACCACCACGAATTACCTTACGTTTAAGCACATTTGCATCTTTATCCTGAGCATCATAAAGGTAATCAGGGTTTAAATCATGTTCAAAATCATAAGCTGATTCATCAAATGCGTTGCTTGTCCACTCCGATACGTTTCCGGCCATACAATATAAACCGAAATCATTAGGGTTGTAAGAATAAATATACACCGAATGAAATCCACCATCATCAATATAAGAACCACGCATCGGTTTATAGTTACCTAAGAAACAACCATTAGCGTTACGGATATAAGGACCGCCCCAAGGATATGGAGACAAGTCAAGATCACCACGAGCCGCTCTTTCCCACTCGCTTTCAGTTGGTAAACGGAAATCGTTAACGATAGTTTGACCGGATCCAATTAAGAAGTTGTTTAATAATAATGAACGCCAGATCGAAAATGCACGTGCTTGTTTCCAGGTAACACCGACAACCGGATACTGGTCGTAAGCTAAATGCCAAAAATACATGTTAGTCATTGGTTCATTAAATGAATAAGTATAATCATGTACCCAAGCTAAAGTATCAGGGTAAACATTAATAACGTCTTTTATAATAAATACACTTCTATCAAGACCCGCACGATGACGAGGAAGATAAGTGCCTTGGCTAACTACTGTTTGGTCATCAACCTGGTATTCTCCTAATGTTTTAGCATCTTTAGCAGGGTCTTGTACAGGCGATGTTTTTGTACCTAATTTATCAGTTGTTCCATCATTTAAGGTTACACCATTTAGATACTCGCCTTTTTTAAATTCCTGAATTTGAACATCAGGTGATTTTTGCGGTAAAAAACGATTGTTTTTTGCAGCAGCCTTTCTAATATCTATACGGTAATATTCGTAGTTAAGTTTACGAGAGTCGATTTCTTTGCGATTATAGTAACGCTCACCTTCTGGTAAATAAAGTGGCTGTAAATCTGTACGGTAATCATCATCCGGAGAATCCCATTTAATTTTCTTCTCCCAGTTGATATAAAATTCTTTTAAATTATTATCCGTACGATAAAGAGGAGCCATATCTAAAAACTCATCTTGTGGTATTTGATAG
>DATMPR010000146.1:0-4787 GCA_035567575.1 Bacteroidia bacterium | reverse complement strand
TCAAATGAAATTCCCATCAAGGTCGAATTGTGCATAAAGAACTACCGTTACAGTGGCAGTTTTATGAAATACCTTTATATGACTTTGTATTATTCAGCAAGGGGATTAAGAACAACTTGTTCCCTGAACGAGCCAATAGGTAAACGGAATAAAACCCGTTTGGATTACATTGCACACGAAGATTAAAGTTCAATTTGAAGTGAATCGTTTCTTAAGTTTTGCCGCTAAAATAAAAGATTGCCGCTCAGTGGGTAAGCATAACTTGCAAAATTACGCAAGCATTTCTTGCGTAATATAGGAATACCTCTCCCTTAATACGATAAATTATATTTGGCTATAAGTGCTATTTTATATCCACTTATAGCCAAATTTGAAAATTATATCTGGCTATAAGTGAATTTTTAATACCTTTGTAGCCAAATATAAAACCATGATTATAATAGGAAGAGAAAAAGAAATAGCGATTCTGAATAGAAAGATGGCTTCTGATAAATCGGAATTTATAGCAATATATGGAAGGCGAAGGATTGGTAAAACATACCTCATAAGAAATGTATTTGAAGGCAAATTCACTTTCCGGCTTACGGGACTTGCTCAAGCAACCTTGCAAGACCAGCTTGCTAATTTTAACACGGCTATGCAAGAGCAATATCCAGTAGAAGGGCGTAAAAATTCAGATAACTGGATAGAGGCCTTTAAGCAAATCAGAGTGGTCGTGGAAAAATCTAAGCAAAAGAAAAAAGTCATTTTTATTGATGAGTTGCCTTGGTTCGATACCGCTCGCGCTGGGTTTGTTTCTGCATTAGAGCACTTCTGGAATAGCTGGGCTTCTGGAAGGAACGATATTTTATTGTTAGTATGCGGTTCAGCGGCTTCATGGATGATTAACACATTAATCAACAACAAAGGTGGCTTACATAATCGCGTTACTCAAAAAATAAAAATAGAACCTTTTACTCTAAAAGAATGCGAAGAACTTTTAGAACACAAAAAAATCACGCTGGATTATTACCAAGTCGTACAGCTTTACATGGTACTGGGCGGAGTTCCATTTTATTGGGATGCTGTGGAAAAGGGGTTCAGTGCTTCGCAGAATATTAACAAACTTTGCTTTGAATCTAACAGCTTACTAATATCTGAGTTCAATAATCTGTTTAAATCACTATTTGTTAAAGCCGAGCGCCATGAAGCCATTATAACTACTCTTGCCAAAAAGGGGAAAGGACTTACCCGCGTAGAAATTAGCGCCGAAAGTAAGCTCGCAGATGGAGGCGGTCTTACTCGTTTACTTGATGAATTGGAAGAAAGCGGATTCATAAGGAGGTACATACCTTTTGGTAAAAAGTTAAGGAACAGTCTATATCAACTGAGCGATTTCTTTTCCTTGTTTCATATAAAATTTATCAAGGCGCAAAAAACATTTGATAAAAACCATTGGCTGAAAATGATTGATAGCCCAAAGCACAGAGCATGGAGTGGCTATGCCTTTGAACAGGTTTGTCTTGCTCATGTTTCACAAATTAAAAACGCATTGGGTATAAGTGGGATGGAAACAGAAACTTCTTCATGGAAAAGTATGCTATCGGCAAATGGAGCACAAATTGATCTGATAATTGACCGAAGAGATGGTGTGATAAATGTATGCGAAATGAAATTTTCGATAAATCCATTCATCATTGATAAAAAATATGATGCCGAGCTGCGAAATAAAATTGGAGCTTTTAAAAGTGAAACTCAAACAAAAAAATCCGTCTTTCTTACAATGATTACTACTTTCGGTTTGCAATCCAACACCTACTCAGGCAATGTACAGAATGATTTTAAAATGGATATTTTATTTGAAACCGTATAAGTATTCGCAACCCACGGGTAGCCTATACACGGATTAAAAATTAAGGAGCAATTGCGCAAAGGGTCTTTCAGCTAAGATGAAGTATTTATCATTAGAGTCTTTTTTGCGTGATTTAATGTCCCGAAATCGCCCATCCTTTGCAAAAATATTTTCGGATCACTTTAACTTCAACAAATCCTCCATAAACAGGTTCGACCCTGTTCGCGTTAGTTCCACAAATAAAAATAAAACCCCAAATAAACGTTTGGGGTTTTAACTTATAAATTGAGCTTTATTGCCTAATTATTTTTAAAATACGGCATTATTATATAGGTCATTATGGCCCCTGAAACAAATCCTTCAAAGCCAACAACACCTGCAGCCCGCCCAGGGGTTAAATACCTTCCAAAATCACCATGCTGTATTATATAATTCATGAAATTGGTGTCTATTTTTAAATAGATCCCCATAAAAATTGCAAATGGAATTACCGCTGTAAGTGTGATGCGTAATCCCATCTTAAGTCCTTTTAAATAATTAATTCCTTCAGGTGAAACTTTGTTCCGATAACTTAGAAAAGCACTGTGAATGCCTGCAAATAAAATAAGGAAATTAAAATACCTTAATTCCAATATTTGGTACCATCCAAATACTTTCATTATTAAAAAGAACCCTATAAGCAAACAGGAAACAATGACTCCTGTAAGATTGCATAAAAGCGATTCAAATGAAGATATCTCCTGTTCGCTTCTTATTAATTTATACGTTTTCATGGCTCATAAATTTTCCGGCCAATAAAGACCAGCGTTAATACTGCTTTAATTGTATTCAAATAAAGTGCCAGAAAATACTTTTTACATTTTATTGATTGTCACATTTTTAAATATGACAGGAGAGAAAAAATTTACCAATTTGATAAATCTTTATCGAAATTAGAGCTTAGCAGATTTTTCTTCGCCGCGTTCTTCTATGTTTTTTAGGATACGATAAATTGTAGATTGACCAATATCGAGTTTTTCCGCAACAAGTTTGATGTTATCGTTATATTTTTTCAGGTAGGATTTTAAAATGCGTAATTCATAATCTTTCATGGTTAGCTCTTCGTTCAATACATCATTCACAACATCCGCCGCTGTTAAGCTGATCTCGTTTGCCTGGATCTCATCGGCCGCGCTCATTACCACGGCAAGTTCAATAATTGATTTTAATTCCCTCACATTACCGGGAAATAAATACGCTAATAATTTCTTTTGTGCCGCCTCAGAAAGCGATTTTGCTTTTAAATTATTTTCTTTACAGAATTTTTCAATAAAATATTTAGATAGAATTAAAATATCTTTCCCCCTTTCACGCAAAGGCGGCAGTTCAATTGAGAGTCCAAATAATCTATAATACAGGTCCTCGCGGAATTTGCCTGATTTAATTTCGTTTTGCAGGTTACGGTGTGTAGCAACAATGATACGGCAATCAACTTTTACAGGTGAATTGCTTCCAACCCGCACAATTTCTTTTTCCTGTAACGCGCGTAATAATTTTGCCTGAAATGCAATATCCATTTCGCCGATCTCATCTAAAAATAATGTACCTCCATCTGCTTCTTCAAATTTCCCAATACGGCGCGCCATGGCTCCCGTAAAAGAACCTTTTTCGTGACCAAACAATTCGCTTTCTATTAATTCACTTGGTATAGCAGATAAATTCACCGCTACAAAAGGTTTATTTTTCCTTGCAGAATTATAATGTATGGCTTTTGCAACAACTTCTTTACCTGTACCGGTCTCGCCCGTTACTGTAACTGTAATGTTTGCTGAAATTGCTTTTTCGATAAGCTGAAAAATATTTAAAATAGCCGGACTACTGCCAATAATTGAATTTTGAAAATCGTATTTTTTCTGAACTTCTTTTTCGAGTACCGAGATCCGTGTTTTTAAATTAGCACTTTTACGAATATTATTTACCGTGCTTAAAAGTCTCTCGCGGATATCTTTTTCCTTTACAATATAATCGTAAGCGCCTTGTTTAAGCAGATCAACTGCTGTATTAATATTATCCTGTTCCGAAACAATAATGACCTCTGCATCAGGATTAAGTGTTTTAATTTTTTGTAACGCCTCTACTCCATCCATATCAGGCAAACGATAATCCAACGTCACAACATCGGCCGCATCTCCTGTGTATTTAAAAAATTCGGTTGCTGTAAGAAAGCCTTTTACAATATAATCAGGATTAAGCGAAAGATTATGTATGAGTAGTTTATTATACCACTCATTATCTTCTATTACATGTATTGTAAACGGTTTCTCGTTCATGGGCGTTTAACAAAATTACGCAATCTTATCTATTGCCAAAAAGCAAAAGTTACATATTTCTTAGGTTAATTTACTTCATTCTTTAAGTCATTCATTACAATATCCGCTTTTTGCCTTGCCTGTAATACTAAATTTTCGAGATCAGTAACCGAACCGGATGTATGCAAATTGCTTTGTATTTTTTTCAAAACATGCAATAATTCCATTGCTCCCATATGGCGGCAAGGCGGTGCTATTTTATGAACTTCACTTGCGATGACCTTGAGATTTTTTTCTTTCAGGGCCGATTCTATTTTTTTCATGCCTTCTCCGGTTGTTTTTATAAAAACCGTTACCATTTCAGTTATAAATTTTTCATCACCATTACTCATTCCTTTCAATTCATCAAGGTTAAATGATCTGCTTATTTCGTTTCTCATAAAATTATTATTTTTTCGTATTAAACCTTTTCTTATTAAATGTACTAATTAAAATTATAAACTCGGAGATAAATCATCATTAACAATATCCTCAACAGCGTTGCAGCTATTAGCTAAAGCGTTGCGGTCTTTATAAATAAAATGATAGGCACCTTCATTCAGGGTTTCATAATAAGTTTTAATGTTCCGGAATTGCGAAATAATAATGACCTTACAATCCCTGCATTT
>DATMPR010000145.1:0-4861 GCA_035567575.1 Bacteroidia bacterium | reverse complement strand
AAATTATAAAAACAAAAGCGAACGCGCCATTAAACAAAACATGATCCAAACCATTCAACGCGAATGGGAAGCCGCCGAATTAAAATTAAAAACCTCTTTAAGCAATCAGGTTAATAAGATCAATACCGAAATTATAAAAGTTAAAGCCGAGATTAAAGAGATAGAAGATAAATTAAATGTGCAACACGACGCGTTTTACGGTTATCTTGAAAAAAATGTAAAAGACTGGCATACTACGATCGGTAAAGTGGTAAATGAGAAATTATTATTCCGTACCGATCTAACACCCGAATTTAAAGAAGAATCAGCCAAAACTTTATATGGCATTCATTTAGAATTAGGTCAGGTTGAAGTTGTGTCAAAAAGCATTGAAGAATATCAGCACGAAAAAACTGAGCGTTTAACTATGATCCGTGATCTGGAAGATTCTTTAAATCAATTCCAGGTCAGTAACAACGAAGAAAAAATGTTAGCCGCCGATCGTTATGGCAAACAATTGGGTGAATTAAAAGAAGACGTAAAAGTTTTAGCGTATTCCTTAGAGCTTGCAGATAAACGCGAACAAAAATTAATTGAGGAATTAGAAGAATGGAAACAAAAAGCAGGCGTTGAGATCGAACAATCATTAAGCGGTAACCGTGCTAAGTTTAATTTAATTGAAGAAGAACTTTCTGTTTTAAATAAAAAGAAAAATTCATTATTAACCGACTTCAACGTTCAGTTAGAAAGATTACGTGTATATAATGAGGAACGCGTTGCTGAATTAAAAGAAAGACAAGAAACTGAAATTTCCGAACTGGAAGTTGAGAAAAAAAATCAGGTGAAGGAATACGAGGAGAAAGAAGAACAATTAGCAAAAGAAAAAGAAAGCAATTTCAAATCAAAAGGTGTAGATAGCAAGCAAATTAAAAAAATTGACGAGCGTATAAATGAATTAAAAGATAGCTTAAAAGAAATTGAACAATACCAACAAATCGTTAACGATTACTTAAAAGATAAGCGCGAGATCTTTGACCGTTTGCCGGATCTGATCCAGAAAAAAGAAGATTTCGTTAAAACATCTAATGAAATGGCAAATCAGATGGAAGAAACGCAACGCAAGTTCAATATAAAAAGCATGGAATTAAAAAAACAAAAACGTGCTTTTGATGAAGAGTTAATTGATTTTAATAATGGTATCAATTATTACAGCAATAACTTCCGCGATACGCCTGTGTTCAATAAATATTCTGATATAATTGAACGCGCGGAACCAAAACGTACTAACCATAACATAATGGATCTGTGTACGCAATTATTAAAGAACGATTCTTATTTTAATGAGGAGTATGGAGCATTCCAGCGTTATGTAAATGAGTACGCCGGTAAATTCAGATTTGATAATCACTTTAACTTTATTATCCGTAACGATGCTACACAGGGTGAATACGAACGTTTTGCCCAGAACTTACGTTCGTTCATCAACGAAAATAAAATTGAGATGTCGTTAGCTGAAACAGCAACGCAAATCGGTTTGGTAACAGATAGTATTGCAACTAAGGTAAAAGAATTGAGCGGGCAAAAAGATAAAATTCAACATATCATTACTTTGATCGCGGAAGATTTTAAAAAAGCAGAGTTTGAGGAAAGTAAATTAATTGAGTTCATAAAGATAAAGATCGAGGAATCAGATAACAAAGTTTATAAACTTCTTAAAAAAGTTGAAGAATTCAGAGAGGAACATGGCTTGGTTTATAATGAAGGCTTATTTAATACTGATTTTGCCACTTCTTCTAAACGCGAAATCAGTACTCGCGCAGTAAGATTACTGGATCAATTACGTAACGCAATTAAAGATCAGGACCAGGAAGAAATTCGTTTACAAGATCTATTTGAATTGAAGTTCAATATTAAAGAAGGTATGAACGAAACAGGCTGGACGCATAAAATTGATAGTATTGGAAGTACTGGAACAGATATTTTAGTGAAAGCAATTATCTACATTACTTTATTACACGTATTCATTAAAGAATCTTCGCATAGAAGCAGCACCGACTTTAAAGTACATTGTATAATTGATGAAGTAGGTCAGATCTCGGCGCATTATTTGCGTGAACTTTTGAAATTTGCGAAGAACAGAAATATTATGATGATCAATGGTCTTCCGAACAAGAGTGGTTTGGAAAGTCATTACCGTTATACATATCAGTTCCGTAAAGAAGACAGCGGTAATGTAAGAATCTTCCCGAGCATAGTTACCGAGGTAGAGGCCTAAAAATAGAACATTTGAATGTTGAATTTAGAATTAAACAGAACCCACTTCTTAATTCACTATTCAAATGTTCTAATGTTCAATTATTCAAAAGTCGGAGGACAAATAATTATTAGTAGTAGAATGTATGAATATGCCTCTTGTTTCGGTTTTAATGCCTGTTTATAATGCTGAAGCTTTTGTGAAAGAAGCCATTGCAAGCATTTTAGATCAATCCTATCAGAATTTTGAATTTATTATTATTAATGATGGCTCAACTGATTCGTCTGAAGGTCAAATTATTTCTTTTAAGACCGACAAAATAAAATATTACAAAAACGAAACTAATTTAGGCTTAATTGCAACGTTGAATAAAGGAATTGATCTCTGTAAAGGCGAATATATTGTTAGAATGGATGCCGATGATCTTAGTCTGCGCGACAGAATTAAAAAGCAGGTTGAGTTTATGGAGAGCAATAAAGGAGTAGGGGTTTGCGGCTGCGATTACATACATTTCGGAAAAGGAAAACAAATCCCCCTTAAATCACATCACACACACGATCTGATTTCCGGTTGGATGTTGTTTAATAGCTCGGTTGTGCATCCGGCTTTAATTATCCGTTCATCTGTTTTAAAATCGGAGAAAACATATTTTAATTCTGAATTCAAACATGTTGAGGATTATGAATTATGGAGCCGTTTGTTGTTTAAGAGTCAGTTTGCTGATATCCCTGAAACATTATTGAAATACAGAATTCACGCCTCACAAGTAAGTTTAAAATTTCGCGGTGAACAAATTGAAAATGGAAATAAAGTAAGAAAACGCCTGTTGGAAAAAATAGGTTTTAAATTCAGTGAACGTGAATTCCGCGTACATTGTTTGTTGGGAAATTCTCAAATTATTTCTTCCTTAAATGATCTGGCAGCACTTTCAGTTTGGTTTGATGAATTGTATGATCAAAATCAAAAATTAAAATTCATTCCTGAAGCTACACTGCAAAACATATTAGCTAAGCAATGGTACGATGCTTGCGGTATTACAAACTTGGGAACGAAGGCATTTTTCTTTTATTTCAAATCTCATTGGCACAACAATTATCCCGGCAGTAAAGCCATGTTGTTATCGAAATGTATTGTTCGATGGGTTCGCTGATTTTTAGATTCTGATCGGCTATTTTTATTCCCCTTTTACCGAAATTTAAGCATGTTGCGGATTGCATGGTCTACTTTTGTTGCTGAATTATTAAACTTATAAAAATGATAAAGCAATTCTTAAATTTCGCAATGGTCCTGTTGGTGCAGGGCATTTTCGGCCAAAATCAGTATATTTTGGATAAGTATCATTCAAGCTTGGGATTTACAACAACTCACTTTGGAATTTCTCATGTAAGCGGAAATTTTAAAAACTTTGAAGTTACTTTGGTATCCGGTAAAAACGATTTTACAGACGCATCAATTACAATGAATGCTGAAACTAAATCTATCGACACAGGAGTGGAGATGAGAGACAAAGATCTTCGGAGTGAAGGTTGGTTCGATGCAGAAAAATATCCAACGCTCGAATTCGTAAGCACATCCTTCAAAAAAATGACAGATAAAACCTACAAACTGGAAGGAAACATAACAATACATGGCGTTACAAAACCAATAAGTTTCGATGTAACTTATAATGGAAAAGCGATGAATCCGATGACGAAAAAGAACTTTGTGAATTTCACTGTGACAGGGAAATTGAACCGAAAAGATTTTAAAATTGGATCTGAATCAATGGAAAGCGTAGTTGGTAAAGAAATTGAGTTAAGGTCTGATGTGGATTTTACAGTAACAGAAAAAGGGTTAACCGCTAAATAATTTTCAAAATGAAAAACAACATTACAGGAAGAGCGAGTATCACTATTGATGCTCCTACTTCAAAAGTATGGGAGGCTTTAACTACTCCCAGATTAATTAAAAAATATTTTTTCAATACCGATGCTATCTCCGACTGGAAAGTTGGGAGTTCCCTTATTTTTGAAGGGGAATGGGAAGGAAAGAAATATCATGATAAGGGAACGATCATGAAATCAGAGCCTAATAAATTATTTAAATATAGTTATTGGAGTTCTATGTCCGGCATCGAAGATAAACCTGAGAATTATGTTGATATTACCTATGAACTAAAGGAGAGGAATAACTATACTGAATTACTTATTACACAAGAAAATATTCCGGATGAAAAAACAAAAAAGCATTCAGAGGAAAATTGGAATAAAGTTCTTGAGAGTTTAAAAAATATGCTTGAGAAAAAAAAGGAAATAATTATAAAATAAATAATGATCATGAAAAAAATATTCTTTTTATTAGCAGGGATCGGTTTCATTACTGCCATATCGGCTTCGAAACTTATTTTAAAAACAGAGACAAATAAAAATACTATAACCGGATCTAAGGATAAATACAAGCCCTGCGTTGATGCCTGTAATGCCTCCATTACTTCATGTAAAAAGGTTATAGATATATGCACTAAAGAAATGGATATGAAAATGGATGCCTGCAAGAAATCATGCGAAGAATGCATTGAAGCATGCAACGGAGCCATTAAATCCATGAATGGGAATAGTGTTGATGTTAAAGTAAAATGCGAGGAGTGTG
>DATMPR010000144.1:0-18111 GCA_035567575.1 Bacteroidia bacterium | reverse complement strand
CAGCTGCTGCTTTCTCTGCTGCAATTTTATCCGCAGCTGCTTTGTCTGCTGCCGCTTTATCAGCTGCTGCTTTCTCTGCTGCAATTTTATCCGCCGCTGCTTTCTCTGCTGCCGCTTTATCCGCCGCTGCTTTCTCTGCTGCAATTTTATCCGCCGCTGCTTTGTCTGCCACTAATTTATCCGCCGCCGCTTTTTCCGCCGCTAATTTAGCAGCTTCTTCTTTTTTCTTTTGTTCGGCTTTATCTGCCGCACATTTATCAGCTTTAGTTAATTGATCTTTTGGATATTGTTCATCCGGTAATAAACTATTTGCTTTTGTATAATTTTCTTTTGCCTTTTCACAATCTAATTTCTTTAAAGCTTCATCACCTGCTTTATTTGCAGCAGTATACTTATCAAATAAAACTCTTTCAGCTTCTCTTATTTTCGCAAGTTCACCAAGCATTTGGTTAGTATAAACGGGATCATCTTCAAATTTCTTTTTTGAAGATGAATAACTAGCCTTCATCAGGTACTGATTGAGGGCCGAATAATCAATACTATATAATGGTTTCGACAATGTTACACCCTCAAGTTTTAATTCCGGTTTGAAATTATCTTTGGTCATTCCTTCCGGAACGCCGGTGGTGTTGATTAAAAACTTTTTAGTATAGCTGCCGTCCATTGAGATCACTAAAACAAATTCGCTGTTCGCAGGAATATCCACAATAAAATTCCCACCCGAACCTGTAACAGTTTGCGACACCTTTTTACTGCCTTCATAAAGAGTCACGTTAGCGCCTCCTAATCCTTTCCCGTCTTTTTCAACCACGCTACTAAATTTAAGGGTCCAATTCGGAGCTACCTGAGCTAAACTTTTAAATCCGATCAGTAAAGCGAAAAATATTATTTTCAGATATATTTTCATAGTTTTATTAGAACACTAAATATAATAAATGTACTGAATACAATCATGTTTTAAAAAATAAAATTCAAAAGTTTCTAAAATAAATCATTGTTTTATAATTGGAAATGAAAATTCGAATTGTCTATAAAATAAAAAAACCCATCAGTATAAAACTAATAGGTTTGTTTTTACCAGTGATCCCGCTGGGATTCGAACCCAGGACCCTTACATTAAAAGTGTAATGCTCTACCAGCTGAGCTACGGAATCATTGTTGCTATAAGTACCTGGCCTTAAGGCCGTTTTCGCATGATAAACTTAATTTTAAAGAACTTTTTAGTACGGGGCTGCAAATATAAAAGGTTAATTCTCTAACGCAAAATTATTTTCAATAAATATTTTAACACTTTTCTTCCTTAAAAAATACATTTTCAATACATTTAACGTTGTAATGTCATTTGTACCTGAAATACGACTTCTTAAAGGTTTTTGCACTCTTAATTTTGGTCAGAGTCCTGCCGATACAGAGGCGCTTTTTGGTGATCCTGAAGAAACGCAATCACTTATTGACGATATACTTGACACTTCTTCGTTCGTTATGCATTACTGGAGTAAAGGTTTTTCGTTGTTTTTTGATGTTAATAACAATCGGTCACTTCATATTGTTGAAGTTGACAATGCAGATACAGTATTATTCGGTAAAACGGTATTTAACCTTAAAGAAGCTGAACTTGTTGAATTATTAAAAACAAACGGCTTCAAATTAAGCGATTCGGAGAAACACGAATGGGGCGAAAAACGACTCAGTTTTGATGAAGCCGGCTTAGACTGTTATTATGAGAACGGAAGACTAAGTACTATCAGTTTTAGTTTAGTGCAACCGAGCGAAAAATTCAGATATTTCCCTAATTAAAACTACGTATCTTTGTAAAAATAAATTATCATGCCAGGAAGAGAATTATTTGGCGCCGAAGAGCGCAAAGAAATAAACGACGTAATGGAAACCGGAATTTTATTCCGCTACAACCATGACGCGCTTCGTAATAACCATTGGAAAGCAAAAGATTTTGAAACGGAAGTAAAAAAAATTACGAATGCTAAATATGCACATGCCATGAGCAGCGGCTCAACTGCAATTGCAACAGCTCTTGCTGCAAGCGGAATTGGTGCAGGTGACGAAGTTATTGTACCGCCATTTACGTTCATGGCCACAATTGAAGCTGTGTTATTTATTGGTGCTTTACCTGTATTTGCAGAAATTGATGAAACACTTTGTTTAAGTGCTGAAGGAATTAAAAAAGCTTGCACAGCAAAGACGAAAGCAGTTTGCTTGGTTCACATGTGCGGCGGAATGGCAGATATGGACAGCATCAAGGCTGTAATAAAAGAAAAAAAATTAATTTTAGTGGAAGATGCCGGACAAGCATTTGCCTCATCTTATAAAGGAACATTCACAGGCTTATTTGGAACCGCCGGTTCTTACTCATTCGACTTTTTTAAAATTGCAACGGCCGGCGAAGGCGGTGTATTAGTAACGAATGATGAAACTGTTTACAAAAAAGCTGATGTGTATAGCGATCATGGTCACGATCATATTGGAAATTTACGCGGTATGGAAAATCATCCATACTTAGGTTTTAATTATCGCATTTCAGAATTACACGCAGGTATTGGTGTTGCGCAAACGCGAAAAGTTCCCTACATCAAACAAAAAAATCAGGAACATAAAAAATTTCTAACTAATTTACTTTCTAAAACCCCCGGAATTTCATTTGCAAAAATTGCCGATCCGGACGGAGACTCCGCAACATTTTTAAATATTATGTTACCGAATACAGAAGCTGCAAAACGAACTGTTACAGAATTTAAAAATGCGGGTGTTGCCGGATTTGATTATTGGTTCCTGAATATGTATCACTTCATTAATCAGTGGGATCATATTAAAGAATTAAAAACGGTGAGCAAATTACCAATAGAATTAATCGGAGCACCACAAGATTATAAAAATTTACAATTACCAAAAACACAGGAAGTAATTGGCCGCTTAATTTCGTTCGGTGTGCGCTGCACTTGGACAAAAGAAGAAATGGAAATTTTAGCTAAACAAATTTCGGAATGTGTCATTAAAGCAACAAAGCCGGTTAATGTCTAATATAATGGGGATAGGGTTATGCACAAAAATTTTAAGAACATAGATAAAGTAACTTATGGCAGGGGCGCGTTCGCACAATTATCTGAAACAATAGAACCCATTAGGAAAGAAAACAAAAATTATTTTGTTTATGTTGTAGATAATTATTTTAAAGGAAAAGAACTTTCTAAAAAATTACAAAACAAAACGGAAGATTTAGTTTATTATATCGATGTAGATCCATACGAACCAACAACAGAACAAATTGATAAATTACGGGATGAAATTTTAAAAACGAAAGGTTTGCCAAGCGGAGTAATTGGAATTGGCGGCGGAAGCATTATGGATATTGCAAAAGCTTTATCATTAATGCTAACGAACGAAGGTTCTTCAACTTTATATCAGGGATTAAATTTAATTAAGAGACCGGGTATTTATCATTTAGGAGTTCCAACAATTTCCGGAACAGGTGCTGAGGTTAGTATGACGGCCGTATTAACAGGACCGGAAAAAAAATTAGGATTAAAATGTGATTGGACAGTTTTTAATCAGGTGATCTTAGATCCCGAATTAATTTCTTCTGTACCTCGCGACTGGTGGTTTTACACCGGCATGGATACATATATTCATTGTATTGAAAGCGAAAGTGGAATCCGTAACAACGCATTTAGTTTAGCTTATGGTGATCAAGCCTTAAAATTATGCAGGGAAATTTTTTTAGATGATAAAGCCGGACAAACTCGCGAGAACAACGACAAATTAATGGTTGCTTCCTTAATGGGCGGATTAAGTTTAACCTATAGTGAGGTAGGAGTGTGCCACGCTTTAAGTTATGGTTTATCAAAAATTCATGGAACACGCCATTGTTATGCAAACTGTATTATTTTTCAGCATTTAGCTGATGTATATCCAAAGGGTCATGCTGAGTTTTCAAAAATGATCGCGAAACATAAAATTGTTTTACCTCTGGGTTTAAGTAAAGACTGGGACGAAAAAACTTTAAATGCAATGGCGCAGGTATCTTACAATTTGCCTTTTATGTGGAATCATGCTTTTGGTGATAACTACAAGGAGATCGCCACGATGGATTATATTAAGGATTTGTTTAGAAGGATGTGATAGTTGCGGTCATTCAGAACTTGTTTCGGAATCTTTAAGATGCTGAAACAAGTTCAGCATGACTTAGCGCTGGTAAACCAATTTTTTCACCAGTTTTTGTTCTGCAGAATTTATTTCTACAAAATAAATACCTGAATTTAAATTCAGATCACTTAAGTCAATTATTTTTTCTGAACTTAAAACAGATTGATAAACTATTTTTCCAATAGAATTAAAAATTAAAATTTTACAATCAGTAATTGAATTTGTTTTTATTTCAAAAACGCCTGATGTAGGATTTGGAAATAAATTGGTTCCGTTCTCATTGGCATTTTCTTTTACATCCGTAATCGAAACGCAATTATAAATTAATTTCCATCCGGCGGCAACCGTGGCTCCATCAGATTTAAAACGAAGTGTAATTACTGTTCCGGTTGATGTAACAGTTCCCGGACTAGTAACAGAACCTGTATAAGCGCCCATTAAAGGAGATGCGGTTGTTGGTCCGTTATAAATGAACAATGAATCATATCCCATTTCAGTTGCAAAACTTTTAAATTGTAATTGCACTTTATCAATTCCATTAGGAGAAATGCTGAAAGTATAAGCTTCGTTATCGTAATAATTGCGGGTTGGTCCGCCCATATCAAATAAACTATCGGTGCAAGGTTTTATTTCGCAAGTGGAAAATTTATCTTGTAATAATTGCCAATAATCATTGTAACCGTTATCATAACCCAAAGCCCAAATACCGACTCCTCCAATGCCGCGCTGATTAACCATGTCGAATTTACGTCCCATACTATAAATATCATCGATCCAGCATTGACGCCAATTACCCGAGCTTAAATAAGAATAGCAAGGATTGTAACAATTACTTTCCCATTTTTTAGCCGAAGCAGAATAAGTTGTTGAATTACTTTTTACATAATTATATAAACGTGTGGTTGTAAAAGTTCCGGAAGTTGCTGAAGGAGCAAGGCTGCTAACGGTTTCCCACTCGCGGCCGTAATAAGGTAAACCTAATAATAATTTTGATGGTGTTGCACCTTGTTTTAAGTAATAAGTAACCGATTTTGTAAGTGTATAATTGTAACTTGTTTCGAAATTATATAATGGCGCTTCCGGTCCGGCAGTGGTGCTTCCAGACCAATAATAATCGTAACCCATTATTATGAAATTATCGAGTACAGGATTCAAATTAGGAATATCGAATGAAGTACTCCAATCAACCGCATATAAGGCTACAGATAATTCATAATTTGGATTTGCTGCAACTAAAGCGTTTTTCAAATTCACTATGAAATTTTTGAATGGTGTTTTATCAGCGCTTCCCATTCCTTCAAAATCAATATTCACACCATTGCCGCCACGGCTGTTCAATAAAGAAACCATGTTGTTAATGAAAGTTGTTTGCGCACTTGGTGTAGCCCAAAATGTTGCGTGACTCGCAAACAGACTCGCGCAAATATGAATTTTTACACCATTAGCTTTTGCTGTTGTAACAGCTGTACTAGTACTCCACGCGAAAGAGGCGTTTGTATTTTGTCCGGTAGTTGGTGACACCGAGTAATCAAAATAACAAAAATCACTTAGCATTGTCCAATTGTAAGAGGTATATGTACTTCCATTCCAATAAGGATGCCATCCATATACTTTCTTTTTTAGAGAACAAGCTGAAGAATTTTTAGAAGAAGGAGTATGTGAATTAGTAACGGAATTTAAACTATCCCACGATCGATCATTCGTGAATTTATATTTCTGATAAAACTCTGATTGTTCCTGCATAACAGATTTGAATACAGTTTGCGATATGCTCACCAAAACTAAAAGAGAAAAAAGGAATGTGTAAAATTTTTTCATGCTGCGTTAAGATACAACATTATTGGTTTAAATATATTAAGCCAAATTTATTAAAACAATTTAGTTCTTACTTTTCTCTTCTCGAACATGATAAAAGTGCCTGTAAAGGCACATCGCCGTGGTTTAAAATGAAGCGATGGACGTTCTTTATATCGCCGCTGTCTTTTGAATTTTGAGCGACAATTTCTTTTATAGCCTTCGCGCCAACTTTATAACATAAGGCTTGTCCCGCCCAATTGGTGATCCTTTTTATTTCACGTGTTGCAATTTCATCCTGACCTTTAATATTTTCTTTCCAATATTGCATTGTTTTATCAAAACTCCAGCCATAATAATGTATTCCAACTTCCATAACTAAACGCGAGGAACGAACCAGATCCCACTCGAGTTTTCCTAAATAAGAGTAAGGATTTTGATAAAGCCCCATTTCTTTTCCAAAATCTTCAATATAGCAAGCCCAGCCTTCGGCATTACCAAAATAATAAAATTCATTTTTGAGAGGTTCGTTTTTTAAAGTGCTTTTTGCGGTAAATTGAAAATGATGTCCGGGAATTGCTTCATGCATGTAGAGCCATTCCATACTTCTTGCATTGTGCTTCGAGCCGTAAAAATTAAATTGAAAAACATCTTTTCCAAATGGGTTATTACTCCGGTTTAAATAAATTCCTGGTGGTGTCGAGGGACCTGCATCAGGCCATTCCATACAGCCAATTTCAGGAATTTCGTGTTCGGGAAAAATGGATCTGTAATTTTTCCGGACCGTGCTATCGATGGCAGCATATTTTTTTAGAATAAGATTTTTATCGGTAATAAAAAAAGTATCGCTTTTTAAATATGCATAATAGGCTTCATCGGTTTTAAAACCTAATTGTGTTTTAGTTAAAGCAATTTCTTTTTTTAGTTTATCTACTTCGCTTTGGCCATATTCAAATACTTTTTCGGGTGTAATATTTACCGAAGTGAAAAATTTAACAAGATAAGAATACCACTCTTTATAATTCTCCATCGAATGTAAACCGCCTTCAGGAATTTTCCTTCCTTCATCATTCCATTTTTTTTCGAGCGCAATTCGTTCCAAATTTAAATTACACTCGTAATTAAGCTGTGAATACCGGATCAGCTCATGCAGATCTAATTGTTTAGTGGAAACAGATCTTAGTTTTTGCAAAAAATTAATAAAGAAAATTTCCTGTTTAGCGAGCTCTTCGTTATTTTTTATATTGGAGAAATTTACTTTGTAATCCAGAACCGTTTCAGAAAAGCTGAGATGCTCATGCCTTTTAACAAAATCCTTGCAAAGTGTTTCAAAAGCTGTTTCCTGTGAAACAACAATTTGGTTTAGCAAAAGACAAAAAAATATGTAAGCTAAACGTCGTATCAAGTTTATGTATTAAGCCAATTGATAATTTGAGTAACCACAATTTTATTAAATTTTCCGGGATTGGCTATTGCTTCCTGAAAAGTGGGTGCATAATCCATTCCATGCGTGCTGTTTTCTATTATTTTAAAGGTAGCATTTCCCGGATTATAATAGTTAACTGTTTGTGTTAAAATTTCATGATCTTCTTTTGAAGAAATGAAATCACTCTGTCCCCATAGTAAAAGCGCTTTGCCTTTATAATTTTTCCATAGCCCCGGAAAATTAAAACTATATAGCTCATCATTATAAGCTCTTGAACGGTAATCAAACACAGACATATATTCTTTGCACACTTCTTTTTTCGCACCAGCTTTTTCACTGCTCATCTTATCTGTAAAATAATATCCGGCGCACTCGCAATAATCTTTTATAAATGCATCAGTTTCATCTGGTGCCCAGCCATTCGCTTCACCAATGGTGCGGCGAGTCTTTAATAGATATTCCATAAAATTTGAACCTATTGTGCCATACGCAATAATACCTTTAATGTTTGTTTTTTGCGCTACCATTGGGGCAAACACTCCGCCCATGCTATGACCAAGTATGTAAATGTTGTTTGAATCGATGTAATTATATTTTTTTACAGTTTTAACAGTGCTTATGTAACCATCTAATTCTTCCGTAAAAGAAACTTCCGAGCAGGGTTTGCAATTTGAATTATCTCCAACGCCCGGTTTCTCGGCACGCACGCAAACAAAACCTGCGCGTGTTAGTGCATTTAGTAATTGCGTTTCGTTACGGGAAGTGTCCAGAGCATTATCCAGCGAATAACAGCCAATACCGCCAATAAAAATGATCGCCGGACTTTTCTTATTCGTTTTTGGCTTGCTGACAATTAATCGTTGTATACCAACAACAGATCTTGTGGATGTATAATCCATATCAATGTTTGTATATTGTTCTTTGATCAATTCTTTAAATACCGACTTACCGGTAATTAATTTTTTATTGCGGATGAGTTCGTATTTAAATTCATCTCCGCCATGATATGTGCTTACCAGTTTAACAACTTCGGCAGGAACATTTGTTTCAATACCGTTAATTTTTAAAAGCACATCGCCTTTTAATAAACCTGTTTTCTCGGCAGTTGAGTTAGGGATCACCTTCGAAATCACAACTCCTTTTGCAGCCGGTAATTCCATGATACGTTTGACATCATCATTTACTTTTTCCATTTGTATACCTAAGAATGGACGCCGCTTTAATTCTTGCGAGAAGGTAAACAAAGTATTTGCTAAAATTAAAATTGAAAGAAATGTTCTCATGATTGAAATATATTTTATTCAAAATTATCTCAATAAAATGTTAAAACATAATCTTAAATACGGAGAGTGGTTGAACGGAAAATAAATAATGTGAACGGATTAAATATATTTACTCTTCTTGGCTTTTTCGATCGCTTCAGCTTTTGAATGTACTTCAAGTTTGAGATAAATGTTTTTGATGTGTGATTTAACAGTTTCTTTATCCACAAATAATTGATCGGCTATGGTGGAATAACTTTTACCGGATGATAAAAGTTCCATCACTTCTAATTCGCGTGTAGTTAGCGGACTTTGTCGGTTTTTGTGAAACGAGGATACAACCATCCTTGCGATATTAGTGCTCATTGGCGCGCCGCCGTTCTCTAATTCTTTTAACGATTCAATTAATTTTTGATTTGGCATGTTCTTAGTTAAGTAACCGCTGGCGCCTTCGCATAAAGCTTTAAATACCAGATCATCGTTTTCATAAACAGTTACAACAACAACTTGAGTTGAAGGTGAAAGTGCTTTTATTTTTGGGATCGCTTCAATTCCATTCATGCCGGGCAATTCAATATCCATTAAGCAAATATCAGGCGTGTCAGCAGCAACATTTTTTATCGCTGCTTCGGCGTTTGAATAAGCATTCGCTACAATATATTCACCGCTTTGCTGAAGCAGAGTTACAAATGCATTACGGATAATGTTATCATCTTCAACGATCGTTATTCTTTTTGCAATTTGTTTCATGATCAGTAATTTTAATTTTTATTGATTTTTAAAATGATCTCAGTCCCTTCTTCTTTTTCTGAATGAATTTGTAATACTGCTCCTGCTTTTGCGGCGCGTTGCTGCATGTTAGATAAACCAAAACTGTTTTTATCATTCTTCATTTCAAAACCGGCACCATTATCTTTTAACTTAACTGCTATCGCTATGCCATTTGGTTCAATACTTAATTTTACTTTATCGGCTTTAGAATGTTTAATGGTATTGGATAAAGCTTCTTTAAAGATCATAGCAATATTCCTACCTGAACTTGGATGTTGTTTTATATTTTTGAATTCTTCCTGTAAACCTATTACTTCAAATTCGCAGCCTGTACCATAAAATAATTCGTCGCCAAAATCTTTTATGCGGATAATGATCTCGTATAAATTATCATTCCCGGGATTTATAGACCAGATAAAATCTTTTGTTCCGTGATATAAGCGTGTTGTATTTTGAGATATGACATCTAAAATACCAATGGCTTCTTTATTTTCCGGCGGAACATGAATGCGGGCCATCTCCACCAATTTAGAAATCCGTGTTAAACCGTTACCAAATTCATCATGGAGATCTAAAGCAGCAGCTTTACGTACTTTTTCATTTTCTTCTTTACGGATGTCTTCCAATTCTTTAATGTGTGCAATTTTATTCTGTAAACGTATCCGGTAAACCGCCCAGGTTGCTAAAATTACACCAACAATAATTAAAACAAAGAACCATCCTGTGTTCCAAAAAGGCGGTGAAATAATAAATGAAAACGAAAATGGTTTTGATTCAATTCCTTCACTGTTTACAGCTTTCACTTCTAAATTGTAAGTGCCCGGCGCTAAATTCGCAAACACCAGCGAAAATATTTGTGAAGGATTTACTTTTGTCCAGGAAGTTGAGTTTTGCTGAACGTGATAAAATAAATTAATGTTATCAGCACCTGAAAAATCGGGTACCGAAAACTCGAAGAACAATTTATTTTGGTTATAACTCAAATTCAACGGCGTGTTGCTTGCCATCGACATGGTATCTTTAAAATTCTCAATGCGGACTGATTTTAGAAATACATCCGGTGTGTTTTTGTTGATGATCTGTTTGTTAGGATAAATACTTACCAGGCCGCCAATACCTCCAAACAACAATTCACCATCATAAGCTTTATGAAATCCGGCAGAGTTAAATTCGTTTATACAAACACCATCCGATGCGCTGTAACTTTTAAATTCTTGCGTCTCCGGATTAAAAACCGAAATACCAAAGTTGGTGGTCATCCAAAACAAACCTTTGTCATCGCGCAATAAACCATAAATAAAACTGTTTGATAAACCTTTTACGAAATAATAATTTTTAAAACTGGTTTTACCATCCGGGTTTTTTAAAATACTTAAACCTTTAGTGGTGGCGACAATAATTTCTCCTTTAGTTGTTTCATTCACATCCATTACGCGTTTGGATACTAAACTATTCGTGTCGGATACATTATTAGTGTAGAATTTATTTTGGCTGGTGATGACGTTAATGCAAAATAATCCTTTTGATGTGCCCAGCCACCAATTATTTTTAGTGTCGATGTAAAAACAGCTTGGAGATTCTATTTTTTGTTTTTCGCCGTTAATTTCAATTTCACTGATCGTGTTTGCTTTTCCGGTTACGGTATTGTAGATCACAAGGCCTTGCCATGTGCATAAGATCAATTCATCCTTTGTATATTTTACGATCCTGACAACATGATTGCGTTTGTTGGGAGATAAAGGTTCCAGAATGGTTTTTAGTGTGTTTGTTTTTTTATCTACTTTATATAAGCCATTTCCGTATGCAGTCCAAATATTATTTTCATCATCGCAGTAAAGCGCTTCAATAAAACGGTTCAATTTTAAAAGCTGCGAATTTAAATTGAGAACAGTAAATGTTTTGTTCTGTCGATCCAATTTACAAAGTCCGTAATTTAATCCTGCCCAAATAATTCCGTCTTTATCTTTAACGGTTGCAAAAAAGTTAAGATCATTATTACTTAACATGGCAGAAGCCATTGTAAATGAATTTTTCGAATAACTATAATTAAATGCACCGGCATCACGCGTTCCGATCCAAACAATATCATCTTTCGAATTTGGGTTTTGATACAGCGCGGTAATGTCGTTACTCTGCAATCCAAAACGGTTATTTGGATTTTTGTAAAAACTTTTATCAATGTAAATAGAATCTTTAGCGGTGATGCCTAAACGGTATAAACCTGAGTTTGTACCCAACCAAATATTATTTTGATTATCAATTAAAGCATTTGTTATAACTGCGGTTTGTGTTTTGCCAAGCGATAAACTTTTCAAAGCCGTGGTTTGAACATTGTAAACATAAAACGAATTCGAAACTGAGAAATAAAGGCGATTGTTTTTATTTAGAACAGTGTTACATTCAACCGGAGTGTTGGTTTCTGTTTTGATAATGTTTTCAAAACCCGGTAATAATTGAAATGAATTTTCTGTTGGGTGTAAAACAAAAACCCCTTTGTTAGTTGCTGCGTATAAATTATTTCTTTCATCACCGCATACCGAATGTGCAATCGTATGCAATTCACTTTTTTGTTTTTCTTCAAACACAAAGGGAATAAGCGTAAAATTATTTGTGTTGCTTATTTTTATTTTAGAAAGACCTTTTGCAGTATAAAGAAGCAAAGAATTATTTACGTACCAAATTCTATAAAGAGTGGATGGTTTTTCACCGGTTTTAATTTCTTCTTTTAAATGTGTAACCGTGGAAGAATTAAAATCCATTTTATCTAAACCACCCGCGCTTAACGTCCACAAGTTTGTGTTATCACTGCAAAACGAATAAATATCATCACCTGAAATAGTTTTTGAATCAAAAGGTTTAAAATTGTAGTGATCAATGATACGGCCATCGTATCTGTTTAAACCATCTTGGGTTCCCAGCCAGATAAATCCTTTGTTATCCTGCAAAATTGAGCTGATACTGCTTTGCGATAAACCCTGCTCAAGCCAAACCTGGTTAAAAAAACCATGATCTTGTGCTTTAGTGAAGAGAACATTAAATAGCATGAGATTTGCTAAAAATATTTTGAGGGACTTTACCATCTATACAAAGTTCGTGTTTTTAGGGAGAAAATCTTCACCCGTTTTGGGGTAATTGTGTCTTAAAACGCTATGGTCTTGAGGTATTTGAGGAAAACAATAAAAATTTTGCATAATTAGACTCCAGCTATTACATTTGCACCCCTAAATCGGTCTTTTTTACAATGGGGGGTTAGCTCAGCTGGTTCAGAGCATCTGCCTTACAAGCAGAGGGTCACTGGTTCGAACCCAGTACTCCCCACCAATGAAAAAGGGGTTTCAGAAATGAGACCCCTTTTATATTTGCACACTTTGGCATATTATTATGCTTTCAAATTAATCCTAAATTTGTGAAGACCTTAATTTAAATTGAAATGAAAATTGGAATAGATAATTTCCGGAGTTTTAAAGGACAGGAGTTTGGTTTTTCTAAAGTTAATATTCTGATTGGCGAAAATAGCGCTGGTAAAAGTAGTCTACTTAAGTTCATTTTAGCTTTAAAGCAAACCATGAACAAAGGTACAAATCTAAAATTGCATGGTGAATATGTTGATCTTGGAAACTATCAAGAGGTGATTTACTACCATGAATTATCTAACAAATTGCGTTTCTCATTCAATTTTGAAGATGAGTGTAAAAATTATAATAAATCCCCTTTCCATTTAAATCACAGAAAGGGGATTTTAAATAGCTTTTAAAAAGCAATTTATTTTTTTGTTTTTTCCTTTAATGCCTGATGTTCTTTTTCAGCTTTGTCAATTGACTCGTGAAGTTTTTTGGCATGTTCTTTTACTTTGGTTTCATCATATGAAGTTTTTTTCAGCTCTTCGTTAAGAGCGTTCAAATGTATCGTGGCATCTGCATGATGTTTTTCGATTGCTTCATGATGCGTTTTAACCAAAAGTTTGTGCTTTTCTGGGATGGTTTTCTTCAGATTTTCGTGTGCAGTTTTAGCCTCCTCCAAACTCTTTGCTGCCTCTGTAGCGCGTTTAATATGCTCTTCCTTGCTTTTAGATTCTCCCGTAGAAATTGCCTTGGCATGCTCTTTAACTTTATTATGATGAGCTGTCAGAGCAGCGTGACTCTCTTCTTTGGTTTGCGCAACGGTTGTGCTTGTAAAGGCTAAAAACGCCATCGCTGTAAATAATGTACTTGTTTTTTTCATGAGTTTTTGTTTTTAAATTGTTTTTATTTATTTTTTGTTTTTTTATTTCGGAAAAAGAGAGCCTTACGGGGCTGGTTATTCCATAAACTTGATAGAATCATTTTATTTCTTTGTTTTTTCCTTTAAAGCCTGATGCTCTTTTTCGGCTTTATCAATTGATTCGTGAAGATTTTTAGCATGTTCTATTACCATAGCTTCGTTATGAGATGTCTTTTTTAACTCCTCATTTAAAGCATTGGCATGATAGGCCGCCTGAATATGATAAGTTTCTATAGCTGTAAGATATGGCATTGCTACTTCCGTATGATCACGAGGTATTAATTTTTTTAAATTCTCATATTCCTTTTTAGCGCTTTCTAAATGTTTCATTGCTTCTGAAGCATGTTTTATATGTTCTTCTTTCGTTTTCGATGCTCCGCTTATGATTGTTTGAGTATTCTCTTTAATTTTAGTATGTTGTACGGTAAGAGCTTTATGATAATCTTCTTTCGTTTGAGAGAAAGTTATGTTTCCCAAAGAAACGAACGATGTTATTGTCAAAAGTGTAATTATTTTTTTCATACTCTTTTTGTTTTTTATTCACCGAAATTGTTTTAATCCACTTCTACCACAAGAAATTTGGATATTTTCCAAAAATTAGAAGGATCGGTTATCTCAATATTTGTAATCATTCCTTTATCATTTTTTAGGAATTTATAGGAATTTTCTGGGTGAGAAGTAAGAAACTTGGCCTTTTTGGTTACAAGCCGCCAACCGGGCGGAAGGATGGTCTTCTGATGGATATCAATTACTCTAAAGTTATCCATATTGAAATCGGCTTTTAATTTTTCCTCTTTATATAAACCTAAAAATTTGCCTTCTTTATCCACAATCTTTTTTTCTATTAATTCTTTGGAATTAGCAAAAATATAGTAAGCTTTATTTAATTTTGACTTTTGCGCGTTGATAGTATCTAATTCATTAAGATCCTGATCAGCTAAAGCAAATGTAGCACCACCCAATTCCATAATAAGTTTATTCTTTGCCAGTAATAATTTACTTAACGTCATAAGGTCTTTGCTTTTATAAGCTAACTGAATACCCATAGAGGCAACCATATTGCCAAGTTCTTTTACCTCGAAATTTGATTCTTTTAATTTAGAGTTAAGAGAAGCAATTTTTTTTGAGTTTTTATCCATCAACTCATTTATTATTTTTATATCTCCATTTATCTCATCTTTAAGATTTCCTTTAAGTTCTACATTATTTTTTGCATGAACAGTTAAAATGTCTTCCTTCTGTTTAATATGTACTAAATTATTTTCAATTTCGGCAAGAGATCCTACAAAAGTATGTATTGAGGAATCCTTTTCTATGGCTAATTCAATTAATGAATCTCTTTCTCTTGTGATTTTTTTTATTTCTGTGCCGGCATTATTTCCACAAGCGGAAAGTAATATGATTACTGCACTTAAAAGACTAAATATTTCATGTTTCATTGTTTTCATAATTTTAATTTTTAAATTGATCATTATTTAAATTTGAGCTAAAGTATAGTGAATAAAAATTTTCGTATATGACAACCATCAGTAGTTGCAATGAATTATGTCAGAACTGGAAGCAGACAAACCTATTCTTAAATCCAAAATTTTTCATTTTTTGTCTTCTTTCTCAACCAGTTCCAACTGGTTTTCAAATTTTGTTGTTATAGTTTTCCCGTAAATATTAAATTTTACTACACAATAAAAATAATCCGGATCCGCTGCTTCCACAACGAAGCCATCACTTTCATTTGCTTTTAATTTCATGCTAAGACTAACATCGTCGGCATAAAAAAACAGTACCTCACCATTAATCCCTTTATTGGCAATTGACTTTACATCTTTATCATATAAATAGACCAAAATCTGTTTGTAAGAAGTGAGCATTTCTATTTTATAATCCCCTTCGCACTTCATTGTTCCACCGTGTGGCCCTTCAATATATATAATCGGTTCCTGTGCTTTTATATTCGCCGCAAAAATTGTCAAAGCAATAATAACTACTGTTTTCATTTCCAATATTCTTAAAAGATTTTTACTGAGGATTTACTATTATAATGAAAGGTCATTAAAGGAATTTTGGTATGGTAGGCCATATGTTTTGTTACATTTTTTCCGAAAATCTTGTCAGCTATCCCCATCCAAAAGTAAATTGTTTTTTATTTTAATTAAAAATCATCTTCAAGTTCCAGTTTATTTTCTATTGAACTTACACCTGGCGTGGACCATACAGAATGTTCCGCTTCTTCTAATTCAGACCAACAGTTTACTTTGCCGCTTAAGATCACCTTATTTCCGTCGGTCTGAATATTTATTTTATCAGCATCGATCCTTGCGTTACGAACAAAAGCAGCCTGTATTTTGGTTTTTATATCGGTAGGTGCAGGCCTTTGGGCAATTTTAATATTATTTGTTATTCTTTTTACACCGACAATAGTTTCAACAACTTTAGAAGCAGATTTTCTTTGAAAATCCCAATCCGTAGTCCCATCGAGGGTAACACAGCCGTCTTCAACAAGTATATTAATTTTGTCTATTTGTGCAGCACTATGCCACTCAATTGCATTTATGACCATTTGTGCAATCTCACTGTCCGTTTTTTGATGTTTTTCAGACAGGTTTACCGCTATGTCTTCAGCTATTCCTTTAACACCACCAATTTTTTTAACTGCTTTTTCAACTCTTATTTTTTTTGGATACGAATCAACAGTACCTGAGAGTGTGACTACACCATTTTTCACAGCTACACCAATCTCGTTGGCTTTAAGTAATGGAATAGTTTTAAGTTCTTCTATTACATTTTTTTGAATTTCAGCGTCTTTTTTCATGTTTTTAAGTTTTAATTTATATACTTCAAAAGTCTTAAATGAATAACTGGCTATTTATGAGAGCGCTCAGCGCGGGGTATGATGTTTATCAGGCAGCTACAAATTTCCTACTCCTTCCAATATAGGTTTCATTTTGGCACAACTATAGCTGATTAAAATCAGTTTCGATACTGAGGATTGACATTAATTCAAATGCTTGAAAATTGAACCTTTACCAAAAATCTTATGAAAGAATTTACGTCTATTAAGAAGACTAAAGCCGTTTGGAAGTCATTAGGACCGGGTTTTATTACAGGAGCAAGCGACGATGATCCTTCTGGAATTGCAACATATTCACAAGCAGGTGCAGCATTTGGTTTGGGAACTTTATGGACAGCATTTATTACTTTTCCTCTTATGGCAGCAATACAAGAAATGTGCGCAAGAATTGGAATGGTGACATCTAACGGTCTGACAAGTACCCTAAAAACCAACTACTCAAAGCCCTTATTGTATCTAATGATTCTATTTTCTTTTCCTGCTATTGTATTAAATATAGGCGCAGATATTGCCGGAATGGGTGCAGTGGCTAACTTGCTTTATCCGGAAGTTCACAGTAATATATTTTCGTTAATTTTTGTTACCATTCTTATTATCAGCCTAATTTATTTTCCTTATCGGAAAATAGCAGATGTCATGAAATGGCTTTGCCTGATATTGCTCGTTTATGCAATAGTGCCTTTTCTTATAAAGCAAGATGGATGGGCTATTTTGAGAGCTTCTTTTATTCCAAAATTGCATTGGGACAAGGAATATATAATGATCCTTGTCGCCATTCTTGGAACAACAATTTCTCCTTATCTTTTTTTCTGGCAAGCTGCAATGGAAGGAGAAGAAAAGGCGATCAAAAAACAATTGATTATTGATAAATCACATATAAATGAAATGCGAACCGACGTCAATATCGGAATGCTCTTTTCAAATATCGTAATGTACTTTATTATTTTAACCACGGGCTCCGTGTTGTTTAAAAATGGCATCACACAAATACATAGTGTTCAGGACGCAGCAGGAGCTTTAAAACCGTTAGCCGGAGAATCAGCGTACCTCATGTTTGCCATCGGAATTATAGGAACCGGGTTTTTGGCAATACCTGTCTTAGCCGGTTCTTTATCGTATATGTTGGCCGAAACATTTGGCTGGGAAGAAGGTTTAAATAAAAAGTGGCATGAGGCCAAGGGTTTTTATTTAGTATTGATCGTATCCATTCTGACAGGATTTATTATTAATTTATGCGGAATAGATCCTATTAAGGCCCTTGTATTTTCGGGTGTTGTTTACGGAGTAACCGCCCCGGTTTTAATCGCTATCGTATTACACATTTGCAACAACAAAAAAATAATGGGTGATTTTACGAATGGGTTACGGTCAAATATATTGGGGGTTCTTACCTTATTAATTATGACTATAGCGGCTGTTGCATTATTTCTAACCCTATAAATAAAGGTTTCTTAGGACGATACCACATCACTTAAAAAGCGAATTATAATTTAATCACTTTAACTAAAAGCAAGAATTATGAAGTTAAAATTTATTGGAGCCACGGAAACCGTTACAGGGAGTAAGCATTTGCTTATTACTAAAAAGGGGAA